>JAKEHC010000074.1 GCA_022615255.1 Candidatus Dadabacteria bacterium
GACCTCATCAAGCTCTTGGTTATTTAACGCCTAATGAGTATTATAAAATGACGATAGGAAAAACAATTAAACAACTGTTACCTATGTACTGAACCATAACACCTCCTTGCTAATTCCTGAGAAGTGTGCTATTTGTGGATAGATAGATAGATAAGGTTTGCTTACTTCATGGATGGAATCTTCTGAGGAAATTTCCCGGTGAGTTATTATTGAGCGGATTACATATCTATATTTAGGTTTATAGCTAACTCTAGAGCCTAAATACCTCATCCTCCTCAAACCTCTTACACTTATAAAATGAATTTTGGACTTAGTATAATATAATCTTGCTCAAATCACAAGACCGCTATAATCCTCTTGTGATGATTAGTCAAATTATGGAAGGTTATAGAGTTACCTCTAGCCACCGTACCCAAATTCCCTTATAAGATTCGCCCTCTCAGTCCATCTCTCTTTTACCTTCACCCATAGCTCAAGATAAACCTTAGTACCGAAGATCCTTTCCATATCAGCTCGTGCAAGGCTTCCAACCTGCTTTAGCATTTTACCCTTCTCTCCGATTACGATCCCTTTATGGGTATCCCTTTCAACATAGATTACTGCCGAAATCCTTACCAAATCCTTTTCAGAAACCTCATGAAATTCTTCAACTACGACAGCTGTCTTATAGGGAATCTCATCGCGCGTGAGGTTAAAAATCTTTTCCCTTATGAGTTCTCCGGCAAGAAACCTTTCAGGCTGGTCCGTAATCATATCGTCAGGAAAATATTTAGGGCCTCGAGGAAGAGACTTTATAACGGTGTTTATAAGATCGTCAATCCCGTCTGCTCTAAGAGCGGAAATAGGTACGACTTCCAAAAATTTTCCTTCGAATCTTTGGGACTCAGCAATAATCTCTAAGATTTCGCTTTTCCTTACGGTATCTATTTTATTAATTACCAAGATAGCAGGCTTAGAAAGGCTATCTATTATAAAGCAGTCGCCCCTGCCAAACGGTTCATTATCCTCAATCATCATTAAGATAACATCTGCCTCTTGAGTTGCATTTATAGCAGTCCGGACCATAGTCTTTCCGAGTTCACTTTTTGCCTTATGTATCCCTGGTGTATCAAGAAAGATAAGCTGGGCGCCGGGAAGGGTTTTTATACCAAGTATTCGGTTCCTAGTCATACTTGGCTTTTCGGAGACCGCGGCGATCTTCTCGCCCAGAATTACATTAAAAAGTGTGGATTTACCCACATTTGGTCTTCCGATTATCGAAATGAAACCAGAGCGAAAATCTTCCTGAGTTTTTATTTCTTGTTTCATTTTAGTCTTTCGTTTCTTTCTCTAATCTATCTTTAACCAAATATCGCAACCCTTTAGAACCATGCTTGCCAATATTCGCTACAAAGGTTAACATTTTTGGACGTTAATAATAAATAAGAGGTAGCCGCTTATATGCTTGAGCTATTAGAAGACTGGAAAAGAACAGACTACTGTGGGAATCTTGGGTTAAAAGACCTTGATCGCAATGTGATTCTTATGGGATGGGTACAATCAAATAGGGATCATGGTGGACTTATCTTTGTAGATTTAAGAGACCGAGAGGGAATCGTTCAAGTCGTTTTTAACCCTCAACTGAATAAAGAATCTCATGAAAAAGCCAGAAAACTCAAAGATGAATGGATAATAGCGGTAAAAGGGACTGTAAAGAGACGCCCCCTTGAGACATTAAACCAGCATATTAAAACAGGAGAGATTGAGGTCATCGCAAAGGAAATAAAATTACTTAATACCTCAAAAGTTCTCCCATTCCCTATTGAGAATGAAATAAAGGTTGACGAGCTTCTAAGACTTAAGTACAGGTTCCTGGATTTAAGAAGACCACTAATGAAAGACAACCTTATTCTTAGACACGAGATAGTAAGCGCCACGAGAAACTATCTAAACTCCAATGGATTCATTGAGGTGGAAACCCCTTATCTCACAAGATCAACACCAGAAGGAGCCAGAGATTTTCTTGTTCCGAGCAGACTTAACCCAGGGGAATTCTACGCTCTTCCACAATCTCCTCAACTTCTGAAGCAAACACTGATGATCTCCGGGTTTGATCGCTATTATCAAATTGTTAGATGTTTCCGTGACGAAGATCTAAGAGCAGACCGCCAGCCCGAGTTCACACAGATTGATCTAGAGATGTCATTTGTGAACGAAAACAATGTGATGGAAGTAGTTGAAGGAATGCTTAAAGCTATCTTTAAGCTATCAAAAGGGATAGACATCGGAACGCCCTTTCCAAGAATGAGATACGATGAGGCTATGCTTAAATATGGGAATGACAAGCCAGACACAAGATTCGACCTTGAGCTTTCAGATATTACCGAGATATTTAAGAACTCAGGATTTAAAGTCTTCAGTGATCCAATAAAAAGAGGAGGAATCGTAAAAGCACTCAATCTTAAGGGAAAGGTACCTGAATTTTCGAGAAAAGAGCTTGACGACTTAGCGGAATTTGCGAAATCCTTCGGTGCAAAAGGGCTTGCCTGGATAAGGGTTTCCGGAGATGAATGGCAGTCACCCATAACAAAGTTTCTAAGTGAAGCTGAGAAAGAGGAGCTAAAACGCACTCTTAAAATCGAAGATGGAGATATTATATTTTTTGCTGCTGACAGAGCGTACACAGTTAACCTTGTCCTCTCGAACTTGAGACTTCAGCTCGGAGAAAGGTTCAATATGATAGATGAGAGCAAACTCTCATTCATTTGGGTAGTAGATTTTCCCCTTCTGGATTTCGATGAAACAGAAAAACGCTATGTTGCTATGCACCACCCATTCACATCACCAAAAGAGGCAGATTTGATACATCTGGACACCGCTCCGGAAAAGGTGAAGGCAAGGGCTTACGATATTGTTCTAAACGGTGTTGAAATTGGGGGAGGCAGTATAAGAATCCATAGAAGCGATATACAACAAAAGCTATTCGATAAAATCGGACTTGAAGCTGAGGATGCAAAGAAAAAATTCGGATTCCTGCTCGAAGCCCTTGAGTATGGAGCCCCGCCACACGGCGGCATAGCACTCGGATTGGACAGGCTAGTTATGCTCCTATCCGGTGCAAACTCATTAAGGGATGTTATTGCTTTTCCAAAAACGCAAAAGGGGATCTGCCCTCTTACCGAAGCCCCTTCACCAGTTGATACGGAACAGCTTTTAGAGCTGCAGATAAAGGTGGATTTAAAGCAGGAATAATTTCCTATTTCTTAATTAACTCATCCTTGGAAGAGGGAATCTGAGAAAGTATGTAGCCACTTAACAAATAAACCGAACTTCGATCGGCAAGTTTAACATAAACCTTCTCCTTCTCTTTTCTCCCAAAAAGAACCGTTTTCTTTTTATCCACTTCCATAATCGTAAGTTCAATCTCAGGTTTATCCAACCCATAAGAAGACAAATCACTAGAATTGTCATCAACGAACACTTCTACCTCAAGACCCCCGATTTCCGCTATGAGATCCCCAACCTTTGATTCATCAACCCTTTTCCCTTTCTCACCCTCGAGTTCCCACTTATTACCCTTTTTAATAATCGAGAGCTCATTACCGCCTTTACTGATTCCAACCCCGGTTACCTTTTCAGCATCCAGTTTTACAATCCTTCTCACCCTAATATCATTCACATTTTCAGGAACCTGTCTTAATACATACTCATTTACTGAATAAACAGGTTCCGCTGACCCAAGCTTTATGTAATAGTCCCTAGCTCTTTTTTTATTTCCAAATAACACTCGGACCGATTTTCCATTCTCAAAGAGCTCGATTTCAGCACTCGGTTTATCCAATCCGTATCTTGAATGCTCTTGCGGTTCATCGTTTTCAAAATTATCAATCTTTAATTTCAGAAATGTATTTAGAATTGCCCAGACCCTCCCTCCATCTATCTCTACATACTCTGGTATATTCTTCCCTATCCATGTGTTACCCTTTCTTTCAACCTCAAATGATGAATCCTCCCAAGTGAACCTTAGTCTCTTGATTTTATCCTCGTCAAGGCTGAGTATCTGTTTATCTCTTAAATCATTTGCCGATTTTTTTAGAAACCATGAGATAGTTGACTTGCTAGCAATGAGAACTCTGCTATCTTCATCAACCTTAATATACGCTCCCGAACCAACAGGGCTATCGCCACCTATTAATATTCGGTATTTATTCTCGGGGGTGCTCGCTATAACCTCGGCTTTAGGTTTTTCAAGACCAAACCCAGCAAGATCGTTTGGGGTTTCCGAGGCAACCCTCTCAATCCTAATATTGGTGAAGTTTTCTACCAAATCTCTTATAGCCTTGCCCTCTGCTTTATACTTTATTGAGTCCTTTAAAACAACCCACTCTCCGCCCTCCTTCAGGCAGGCTACCGTATAGGCAGGATATTTAAGAATTAACTCGTTAATTTGCTCTGCCCTGACTTCAGGAAAAACATCTCCTTTTTTGGCTTCCTCACCTTGTTTTCTAATCTCAAAAAAATACAGATATCCTATAAGTATGATAAGAATTCCGGCACCAATAACTGTTCCTACAAACCGTATTAAGTAGCTTCTCAGTTCTTTTGTTTCAGACATATTGGGTAAATTTACATAAACGCTATTGTGATTAGAAGCGAACTGGACCCTGTGGTGAGCTTAATCGAACTATGCTCGACCATATTATTTGGGCAGACACGCAGGTCTGCCTCTACATTACATATTCCTTCTCTTCCACCAGACTGCAATCCCGGAAAAAAGGACAATAGCAGGTAGTACGATAACAGTGATTGAAAAAATAATTCTCATCTGGTTCCCTGAAAGTGTCAGTTTCCCTTCTTTAGCTAAACTAGGTCGAATTGAAATAAGATCCTCGTCCCCGGAAACCCAGTTTATAGTATTTAGAAAAAAATCACTGTTGCCTGAAAAATCGAAAAACCTGTTGGAGGCAAAATCCACACTACCAAACACGGCTATCTTAGCCTTGTCCCCAATCTCACCTACAGCAACAATCCCAAGCGGACCAGGCTTGTCGCCAGGGTCCTGTTGAGCAGTGCCCTTATCAAAAAGTGAGAAATCGCTCTCAGCCCAGCTATACTGGCTTGTGTTCGCGATCAAAGTTGTCTTAACTTTACCCCTTTTATTTACATTCATACTCCTGCTATATGGAAAGATCGTTGCAAACTTAAAATCATTAGTAATATCGTGGGTTGGATACTCTGCTATAATAGGAGCGATATCTCCACCACCTACAAGCTTAGACGAAGGATCGATTATGATATCGTTTCTTATATCGAAGCCATAATTTCTTAAAAAAGAAACCAAATTATCTCCGGATCTCGGTTCAATCATAAAGACCGCTTTTCCACCTTCGTCAAGATACTTCTTTACAGCCTTGATCTCTTTTTCAATCAGGGGTTTCTTGGAACCGGCTACGACTAGAATTGAGTCCTCTATCTGAATGTTTGATTCCGAAAGCACTACCAATTCTTTAACATTATAAGACTCGCCCTCTAAAGCACGTTTTAAATTTCCAAAACCGCTTGGTTCCGAATCGTCCTTAATATCCCCCTCTCCATGTCCGGCCAGAAAATAGACTGTCTTCTTTTTATCCTTTGTTAGTTTTATTATCCCGTTTGTAATTTCCTCTTCGCTATTATCTAAAATACTTCCTGATATCAAGTCCGCCAGCTTTACCTTTACATTTTGGTCACCTTTTACAAGCACTACGGTTCCATAATCATTTACCTCATATTTCTTTGAAAGCCCCGGCTCTTTATCAGGGTCAATAAATTTCGCTTTGATCTTATCCGATTTTTTTGTATATCCATTTATTAAATCCTGAAACTCCCTTCTATCCACACCCACCTCTTTAAAAAACGCTAAAACCTCAATTTCTTTATCTAGATTGTTCACCACTTTTATAGTTTGATCAGAAAGGGAATGTAATTTCTCTTCCGTAACATCTAATCTGCTATCACGTTTATAAGCCAAATAATTCAGCACTATAAGAATCCCGAGAACTATTAGCGATAATACCAAAGCATTAGCCCCATAGAGGAGAAATCGCTTTCTTTTCATCTCCACTTCTCCGATTCGAGCATAATATGGGTGAGAAAGAGTCCAAAAAATATAAAGGAAAGGTAATAGACTATATCTTTAAGCTCAATTACGCCCTTTGTAAAGTTATCAAGGTGGTTAATTATCGAAAGGTATCCCAATATAGAATCCTGTGCGTCCGATGAAGCACCAATTATCCAAAAAACTAGCAGTATTCCGAAAGAAATCACCGCAGCTACAATTTGATTTTCAGTTAAAGAAGATGAAAATAGTCCGACAGCAAGAAAGCTACCACCCAAAAGGAATAGCCCCAGGTACCCGGATAGCAGAGGACCTAGATCAGGATTACCATATGCCATCAGAACAATAACGTAAACCGCAGAGATAAGCACCATTACGCCAAAGAAAGAAAAAGAGGCAAGGAACTTCCCAAGAATAATATGAAAAACCCTGACGGGAGACGTAAAAAGAAGCTCTGCGGTGAAGTTTCTTCTTTCTTCCGCAATCAGTCTCATAGTAATTAAAGGCATCATGATAAGAAGGATTATGCTTACTGTGCCAAAATATGGGCGAATGACGAAATCATTTAGGTTAATTCTCTCTTTAAAGAACTGAAACCTTGGATCAAACTGGGATTCTACAAACCCCTGCAGGTATAGAAAAAAGAAGATCCCCGAAAGAACAAGAAATACAAGTAAAACGACATATGCAATAGGAGAGGCAAAATATGATTTTAATTCCCTTTTCAGTATCGTATAAACAGGCTTCATCTACTCTCCCTCAGTTGATATTACCCTTAAAAAGACCTCTTCAAGTGCATGCGTAAGGGGACGAAGCTCCAGTAGCCTCCAACCATTTTGAACAATCACCCTGACTAGATCCTCCCTGATATCGGTACCACCTTTCGTTTGAATGATAAACTCTCCTGAAGCGCTTTCTCTTACATCAGATACATTGGGAAGAGATTGGATTCTTTCATTAACTTCATTATATCTATTAGCATGATTGATTTTGAGAAATAAAATCTGCGCACCGTCTACTCTCTCAGAAAGCCTATCAAGAGACTCTTCCAATACAATCCTCCCCTCGTTTATAATCACGACCCTAGTACAAGTCATAGTAACCTCTGGAAGCAGGTGGGTGCTAATAATGACAGTACGATCCCCAGAAAGGCTTTTTATAAGGTAACGAATCTCGATAATCTGCTTCGGGTCGAGACCGATTGTAGGTTCATCAAGTATCAGAACAGCAGGATCATGTACTATTGCCTGTGCAATGCCAATGCGCTGTCTATATCCTTTGGAAAGGTTTCCGATTAGGCGCTTATTAACATCCGTGATACCACACCTTTCCATCGCAAGCCTAATTTTATCCTTTTTATTTTTTCCAAGCACATGTTTTATATCTGCAACAAAATCAAGGTACCCCTCAACAGTCATATCGTTATACAAAGGTGGATTTTCGGGTAGATACCCTATTCGCCTCTTCGCTTTTAAAGAATCCTCTATAACGTCAAAATCACCTACTCGAACCGTCCCATCGGTGGGTGGCATATATCCGCTAATAATGCGCATAGTCGTGGTTTTTCCAGCACCGTTAGGTCCGAGAAATCCGAGAATTTCTCCCTGAGCAACACGGAAAGATACATTATTTATGGCGACTAAATTGCCATAGCGCTTAGTGAGATTTTGAACCTCAATCATGTCAGAGAAAAGGCTTATTAGAAACTTAAGTTACAAACTTAATCTAGATAGAAGGTATGTCAAGAGTAAAGAGAAAGCGTTATGACAAATCCAGCGTTACCTGACCTAAACCCGTCTAATTACCTTTTTGTATTTATTGCAATCAATGCGTTACAATCATAAACTATGTAATACCAAATTCAGTTTAAACTTTATTCTTAGTTTTAGTGAGAAGCCCACAACCAAACCAATCACCGAAACCATCCTTCGACAGGCTCAGAATGTGCGGGTTTATCCAACTACATTATAAGGAAGTTTTAAACTAGAAATAGTATAATAGAATGAAATATCATGTTTGATAAAACAAACTGATCTTTTCAAATAACTTCCAGGGAGGAATTCAGATGGAAAGAGCTGTAGTTATCATCAACGAGGCACCAAGCAGTATGAGGGCTTGGAACGGATTCAGGCTTTCGGGAGCGCTCATAGGAGCCGATATGAAGGTTGAGGTTTTTCTATTAAACGACGGCGTCTTCTGTGCACAGAAGGGACAAACCCCACCCGATGAAATTTCCGGACAAAATACAGCATCAAAGATTAAAGAACTTCTAGGACTCGGGGCACGAATAAGGCTTTGCACTCAATGTGCACAGACCAGGGGAATTAGTGAAGCGATGGCAGTCGAAGGTATGGACTGGGTAAGTATGGTTGACTTAGCTAAATCTATAAGGGAATCAAATAAAGTCGTAAGTTTTTAGACGACTATGCATAGGCGACCGGCTGGCCGCCTATGCATTATATTTCAGACGAGCTCTCTTGAAAGCTTTTCAAGTCTTTCTACCCTTTCTTCCACAGGCGGATGAGTGCTGAAAAGTCCGGCTAATCCGCCATGTAGCGGATTCATTATAAAGAGATGTGCAGTACCAGGGTTTGCATCAAGTGGAATCCTTTGTGTACCATTGCTTATCTTTTTAAGAGCGCTTGCAAGTTCAAGGGGTCTTCTTGTTATATGAGCGCCAGTTTCATCTGCTTTATATTCCCTGGCACGAGATATTGCGAGCTGGATCAATAGAGCGATTATCGGAGCCACAATGATCATAGCAAGGGAGCCGATCAAACTGCCACGCCCCCCGTCGTCACTCCCTCTTCCATACCCACCAAAGATAAGCGCCCACTGAGCCATACTAGCTAAATAACCTATAGCACCTGCAAGTGTTGCGGCTATGGAGCCGATAAGGATATCCCTATTTTTAACATGGCTGATTTCATGGGCTAACACACCCTCGAGTTCCTGGGGCTCAAGGAGCCTAAGAATCCCTTCAGTGACGGCTACAGCAGCATTGTCAGGATTTCTTCCAGTAGCAAAGGCATTTGGAGCTGGTGTCGGGATAATATAAACCTTAGGCATAGGAATCCCAGCCTGCATGGCAACATTCCTTACCATGTTATGAAGCTGGGGTGCCTCCTCAGCCGTAACCTCTTTCGCACGGTACATCGAAAGCACTATCTTATCAGAGAACCAATAGGATATAAGGTTCATAACAAGGGCTATACCGAAAGCAATAGTCATACCCGTTGTTCCTCCGATAAGCTTCCCTATATAGACAAATACCAGGGTTAAAATAACCAATAAAAACGCTGTCTTTATTGAAGTGGACATCTATCTGCCTCCTCTTTCACATATGTATACTGCTTAATAATAATTTAATTCACTGTTGACCCATTGTCAACGTTTTCTAATCAACACATAACGTATTGTAAGACCCTGAAAACAAGTTTTAAAACCATACCGAGCAATTATTCAATCCCGCTAATATTGCTATAACACTCCTTGTGTTGGATTCGGCAATTTAGATCGAATTAATATGTTATCCCCTCTCTCTTGAAGAACTGGTTTTATATCAGCTATAATATATTTGATACAAATAATTCTAAGGAGATATGAGAATGGGAAGTGCAGGAATTGTAGAATTAAACGATTCAAGCTTCGATAGCGAAGTTTTAAAGAGCGAGGCGCCTGTCTTAGTGGATTTTTGGGCACCCTGGTGTGGTCCATGTAGAATCCTAGCCCCTGTAGTAGAAGAAATTGCAAGCTCCTATATGGGACGTCTTAAGGTAGGCAAACTCAACGTTGATGACAACCAAGAAATCTCAATGCAATACGGTATAAGAAGCATTCCAACACTAATACTTTTTAAAAACGGAAAAGCCCTAGATCAGATTATCGGAGCTGTGCCAAAGAGCGAGATAGAAAAGATGGTTAAAAAGGCTCTTTAGTTTCTTAAGTCGGTCTAATTTAAGCAACAATCAAGATATATATTTATGTTTTATTAATTAGAAATTTTAAATGAAATTGAGTGAAAAAAACAATTCTTCTTCAATCGCTTAGCCTATTAAACAAAAGTAACAAATGTGTGGGGATATATCTCAAAATAGGAAAGATCAACTAAGCATCTACATTTGGCATTGGGGTTGATCCGACGTGGAGAACCTCGAGGGGCCTATATGACACACCGCTATTAGGAATACCACTTAAGAGACAAGATAGATAACGCTTCTTGATGACGACCAATCACCCATAGCTAGACGGTTTTACGACTCAACCATCCTTCAAGATGAGAAACCTCTCCTCTTACAATCTCGCGTACACTGCACTCCTTCGAATCCAAGCTTAATTTAAGATGGTGAAACGCCGCCCAAGGGTCCACTTCTACGCCACAAGTAAAGATGTCTACAGCCGCATACTCATATTCCGGCCATGTATGAATTGCTATATGGGATTCGGCAATCACCACCACTCCACTTACTCCTTGAGGCGTGAAATAATGAAACGAGCTTCCTAGCACAGTCGCCCGACAGTGTGAGGCTGCCTCGAGCATGCACCCTTTTACTCTCTCTAAGTCATTCAGAACTTTAGGGTCGCACCCAAGGTATTCGGCTAAAAGATTCCTCCCTAGCGCCCTCAATCTTGCCTCCCTTACCTTTCATTGGAAATGTAATAAAAAGTAACAATTTACCTACATGGCTTTAAAAGTCAAACGGAAAGTGCAACACAGGCACTCATGTAAACCGCCTTTACATTCTAGAATATATTTGCAAAATTCTTATGAAGCATTATCATCTAACAAAGTGGTTTAACAACCCTACGGAAAAGGAGGAAGATTTTATGGGAACATATATCATGTTAAGCACCCTTACCGACGAAGGGAGAAAGACAGTTAAAATGAGACCAGAGCGCATTAAAGAGGTGAACAAAGAATTAGAAAAGATGGGTGTTAAGGTTGTGGCTCAGTATGCCGTTCTAGGACCATACGATTTTGTAAACGTGGTTGAAGCTCCAGATAACGAGACTATCTCTAAGGTTTCTGTCGAATTGGGGTCGCGCGGGACGGTACAACTCTTGACGTTGGTAGCAATACCTATAGAAGAGTTCACACACAAGTTAAAAGGATAAGTTGAATTAAGGTTGGACACTTGGCTTAACCTTAAAATCTAGCCTGGAAATCAATTATAAAGTCAACCTTCGCTATATCTGCGGATTCTCCCGTAAGAGGAATTTGTAATCCAAATCCCGGGCTATACTTCTTGCCTAATCTAACTCCGGGCGTGATAAATAAATCATTTTTTTTCGTTCCTGCAGAGGTTGCCAGAGTATACCCCTCAAATTCAACAAAAAAAGTAGGTGTTGTAGGAATACACGTACTAAGCCCCAGCGCTGTTCCGTATTTGATTCTTAATTCAAAAGAATCCCCCTCAAAGTTTTTTGCATTTGCAATTAAATCAAAGCCGAAGTTCCCCTGTAAACTCACCCCTCTTTTAAAAAAACCGGCAGAGATGTATGGTGTTGTTGTAACCGCGCTCTGAAGATAAATCGGGAAGTCTCTACGATACTCAGTCACCGCTTGCAATCTATCCGCACTATCCGTAATTATCGTAGGAAGCGTAAGATCAAAACCACCTGAAAGCGTATATGGCTGAGAGTCTATAACGACTAACTTTCCACCGACTAGGATGTTTCCAAGTTCAAAGCCATCGCTAATACTTTCTCCATTTAGTGTTACGTTATTTGTACCTGCAAATGGGACCTTTATGTATACGCCATAAAGGTTGTCCCTAGATTGGAAATCCAACCTTAAAGAATAAAATATAAATTCACCGCCTAAGTCCTCATCCAAGAGAACATACTCGAAGTTTCCACCTAACCTTCCTAAAGGAATCGGCGATTCGAGAAAAAAAGGATACCCGAATTCAATTGCCCTTGATTCGTTTGGCGTCATCTCCAAAGGGGTCTGAAACTCAAAGCTTCCTGTGAGAGGGTTTAATATTCCAAATTTTCTATCACGAACGAAAATCCTGGTTGGATTAACAATATATGCCAATGCGCGTACCGCTTTATTGTCTCTTTCTATAAGCCAGTTGGACAAATTTTCCAGACCAAAACCCAGAACAGTCCCTATAGTGGGCGTGGCAATCAAATCTATAAGTGAAGGTGTTTCTACAAGCCCTTCTACAGCGTATTCAAAGAAGGTGCTCTGAATAAAAGAGCCTAGAGCAGACGCCCAAACGCTATGTCCCCTAGATCTGTAATACAGGTATGCTAAGGCCCCATAAAGAGGGTGATTAACATAGTTTGTTATATAATCGTCTCCATCATCTATCACAGGAGGTTGTGAGATATTATCTATCCATTCAGAAAAAGATGTGCCGAATATCCTTTCATCTTTATTTCTTACATATATAAACCTCATTGCCCAGGTAAAACCGAAACCAAATCCCGTATCAAAAAGGTATTGTTGAATACCCGGAGCCTCATTCTCCTGCTTTTGGTTAACCTCCGCCTTAGAATCTTTTATCGAGACACTTTCATTTTCTACTCGAATCTCATCCCGATTGGTGGGATTACTTGTTGAAGCATCCTCGGGAAAAAGCTCCATTGCTTCAGCTGACCCAACTGATTCTGCTTGAGTAACGGTGATGCACAATATAAGAAGAAGGATTAAAAGTGTTCTATGCATGTTCATATGCTATATCACCCACGCTTCATATTTCTTTTTTCCAGGCTTAAATAATAAAACTAAGATGGGAATTGGATAGAAAAGATACCAGTAAGGCAGGCTAATTTAAAGTCTATATAATCCATTAAGTATTTTTTTAGCCCTTTCTTCCCAGGTGTATTTCTTTGCATCGTTAAAAGCCTGAATGGCTAGCCGCTCTGCAAGCACACGGTCTTCGAGAACCCTTTTTATACCATTATAAAGAGACTCCACACTGTTTGGCTCTACAATAAGAGCGTTTTCCCCATCCTTAAGAATCTCTTTAACAGATGGAATGGCTGTCGCCACTATGGGCCTCGAAGATGCCATGTATTCAAAGAGCTTTATGGGAGATGTAAACTCTCCAGCGAGGGTTCCACCTTGAATAGTCATACTCGATGTATAGGGCAATACCAGAATATCAGCGGAAGAAAGATATAATGGAACACTCTTATGAGGAACGAAACCAACCAACTTAAAGTTCTCAGCCTTTTTCTTTCGCGCTATATTTCTATAGTATTCAATATCACTTTCCAATCCACCAACTATCAAAAAAAGCACATCATTCAGCCTTAGAACCACCTCCATTAGTAGCTCAATCCCTCTTCCGCTATATATATTTCCAGAATAGCAAACGATCTTTTTTTGAGTATCAAGACTTAATTGTTTGCGGGCTTCAAACTTGTTAGGAACATTTTCAAATCTTTCTAAGTCTACTCCATTATGAGCAACAACAAGCTTATACTCGGGAAGGCCTAAAGAAGTATATATATTTCCAAGACCGCAAGAGTTAGTAGAAAACCTGATTAAATATTTTGAATTCTTGAATGAATCAAAAAGATATCTGGCTGCAGTATTCACAAGTGGATGATGTGCATCATATATCGTTGGGATTTTGAAGAATACAGTGGAAAGGTATGTATATATAATATTCCTCGTTAAGATTAAATCATAGCTACTTTTTTTAAACCATGTATAAAATGCGCTATAAGTGCCATGAATAAAGTGCCTAGCATAAGTATTAGTGGAAGGTATTGTAGTAATAATCTTAAAATTTGGTCTGACACCATAAAATTCGAAAATATCATACTTCTTATCATAAGATTGAAGTATTAGTTCAACATCTATTCCTAGATTTGCCATAGCCTGGCACATCTTCATTACATGTATAGGGCTCGCTCCCCTTAAAAAAAGCTCTGGACTTCCCACATATGCAATTCTCATACCTTATATCACATAATTATCATTAAAGATAAGATTAGCACAAGGGTAGATTTGGCGAAATCCAATGTACACAAGGAAATTCAGCGCATGAGTATAGATTATGGATTAGAATCTCGTTATCAGGTTGTGTAAAATACGTCATTACTTGAATTAGAGATCTAATGCAGGTCTGAGAGGCTGATTTATCAATCTATGAAGGTCCTCATATATACACATGAATTCCCACCCTTTTTAGGAGGTCTCGCTACCACAAGCTTTAAGCTTTCAGATGGAATCAGTAAAGCTGGATTAGGGGTTACAGTACTTGCCCCACTGTATTCAGAGGAAGATAAGAAACTCGATCAGAGCTTAAATTTCAGGGTAGTGAGAATGGGGAAACTTGCAAGAAATCATGGTATTCCTTCCCCTATAAAAGAGGCTTCGGGTTTTTTGTCACTTACCAAAGTCCTTTCTGAAATTAAGCCCGATGTAGTGATTTTTATAACAAGAGAAGCCCATTCCGCAGGAGGTCTTTTACCTAACATGCCATTTAGGGCAATAGTAAGAGTGGCAGGGTATGAAGCCTTAAGATATTTGTTAGGGAAAAAGGTAAGCAACAGGGTTCTTGGCATCCCGATGAAAAGGCTTTACATGAAGGCATATAAAATTATAAGTCCAAGTCTGTCAACCAAGGAGCTTTTAGAGAAAGCCGGAATTCCAATGGATAAAATAGATGTTATCTACAATGGGGTGAATAGTCATATGCTTTCACAAGAGCCAAACTCAAGGATTTTGGAAGGGCTAAGAAGTAAATTTAATATTAAAAGTAGTGAAAAGTTAGTTTTAACTGTTGCTAGGCTAGTGCCTGGAAAGGGACAGGACGCTGTCATAAGGGCAATGCCAAGGGTTCTCAGGGAGTGTAATGGGTTTAAATACCTAATCGTGGGAGAAGGTGGATACAAAAAAAGGCTTAAACAATTATGTGAGAAAGAAGGGGTTAGTTCAAAGGTAATTTTTGCAGGAGCAGTTCCACATAATGAAGTCGTAAATTTCTATGACCTTTGTGATGTCTTTATAATGCCAAATAGAACTATAAAAAATGCAGAAAATATTGAGGGGCTTCCTAATGTGGTGCTTGAAGCCGCATCGCGCGGAAAGCCGATAATAGCAGGTATACCAGGTGGCTCAAAGGAGGTTTTTGAACATGGGAAATCAGGGTATGTAGTAAATGGGGAGAACATAGACGAGATTGCCACATGTATTTTAGATTTACTTAAAAACGAAGGGAGGGCAAGCGCCTTTGGGCTATCGGCAAAACAAAGAATTGAAAAAATCTTTACTGAGGAAAAGATGATAGATAGTTATTTAGAGGTAATAAAGATCTAGTTAGATAGTCATCCTTGTCATGTAGAGTTTAAAGTGGACTCTGGAACTCATCAAACAATAAAGACTGTAAAGAAAAGGCTATTTCGTAACGCCTCATGGCTATTCGGAGGAAAAACGCTTGCCGGTGTCTTTTCCGCCATACAAACTGTGATTTTAGCAAGGCTTTTAGGAGTGGATAATTATGGACTACTTGCTTTAATAATCGCCTTTGTAGATGTTTTAAATAACTTTTTTGATTTTAGGGTTTGGGAAACGGCAACCAAATATATAGGTACATTCTGGACAAATGGAGAGAAGGAAAAAACACTCTCCATGATAAAGCTTTCCTATATTATTGACATATTAAGTGGGCTTCTAGCCTTTATAATAGCAATACTTACTGCAAAGATTGCAAGCTCATATTTAATCCACTCTCCAAATGCCTACACCCTCATATGGGTATACTCGCTTAGCCTCTTAATAGATACGTCAAACTCGACATCAGATGCAATCCTTAGGGTCTTTGACAGATTTAAGCGTATTGCTTTCATATCTTCATTTATATCTCTTTTCAAGCTTATTTTAGTTTTTCTCTCTTTATATCTAGGAATGGGTATAAATGGAGTTCTTATATCATTCGTATCGGCAAGCTTCTTGGGATTTTTTATAAGGATGTGGATTGTTTCAAAAACATTGGCAGAAAACCAACTTAACAGTTGGTGGAAATCGAATCTGAGTCCAGTCAAAAACGAATGGAAGGGGATAGCCTGGTTTATAGGAAACACTAGCTTTTCTGGTACGGTTATGATGGCAAATGAAAGTTTCATGGGTGTGCTGTTTTTAGGATACTTTTCTGGGAAAGAAGCCGCCGCATATTACAAGGTTGCACAGTCTTTTGTAAAGCTGATATCACGCATTATGGACCCAGTTTATGAAGCCATATATCCGGAGCTTGTCAGGATTTCAACCCTCAATGCTCTAAAAGATTTTAAAAGGCTTCTTAAATATTCAACCAAGAATCTAATCAAATTTACGATTCCTGCCGCTTTTGCAGTTCTTTTATTTGCCAACCCGATCATAAGTTTGATCTTTGGAAAAGAATATCTCCCTGCTGCAAATACACTCCGGATTATTACAGTTGCCGTCTTAATATCCCAGCTAACCTTCTGGATAGCTCCTGCCCTTCTCGCTTTTGGAAGACCAGGGCTTAGAACTTTGATGCTGATAATCTCTAACACTTCATATATTGCATTATTATTTCTGCTTGTTCCCAAGCATTCTTACATCGGAGCGGCCTTTGCCTTTTTGGGATATGCTATAGTGAGAAGCTTCACTTCAATTATCTGCCTAAATACCTCCATAAAAAAAGAGAAGGATAAGATTTCAGAACCTCAAGCCACCCTACCTCATACATGAGTTTATCATTCTCCCTCGACGGAGTTTACACTGAGCTAAGATGGCATAGGTCTGCGTTACAAAGGAATCTAAAAAACGAGATTCCTCGCTTCACTCGGAATGACAGAAAGAGGAACTGCTTCACATTGTAGGGGTTTGATTAATCAAACCCCTACAGCTCACAATGACAAATGCTTATTTGAGTGCATTATTAATTGATAGAATTGATATCACAACTCATCATCACTTATGACAACGGTTTATCAGAGCCACTTTTCCTTCCACATCTCAAACATAAGAAGAAACCAAATCTTATTTACATGTATCGAGCCATTCATGAAATCTTTTATACAGGAGGAGACAATACGAGGGTTGAATATGCCTTCCTTTTTTAACTTGTCTTCGTTCAGATAGTTCATCACCAACGGGGACAACTCTCCCCTAAGCCATTCAGCTAATGGTACGACAAAACCCTGTTTGCGTCTTTCTAATAACTCTCGAGGAACATATTTGTATAGCACCTTTCGTAATATGTACTTGCTCATACCGTTTTTATATTTATACCTTGAAGGAATTCTTGCCACATATTGAACCAATCTATGATCCAAAAACGGCTCTCTAGACTCAAGACCTACGCTCATTGTAGCCCTATCCACTTTTGTAAGGATATCGTCGACTAGAAAAGTTTTAAAATCTACTGCCATCATCTGAGTCACTAAATCACAATTTTGGAGTCTAAGGAAGGTATCCTCAAAATATGTATTAAATTTAAGATTGTAATGGTGCCCCATAACCCTAGTTAAATCATCAGGAGTCCATCTGTTAATATTGAATTTGTACATGTCTACAATGTTCCCATTGTTACCTTCACGGAGCATGTTTCTCCACTTTTCAAATTTATC
>JAKEHC010000075.1 GCA_022615255.1 Candidatus Dadabacteria bacterium
GAATGGGCTGCGAGGGATTCGAACCCACGACCCAGTGATTAAGAGTCACTTGCTCTACCAAGCTGAGCTAGCAGCCCATCGTAATTACTTAAATAAATTGAATTATTAATTGCTAAAGCAAACTTAATTGAACCTGTTTGCCCTTTTATTTTTACTCTTAGAAGAATTTATTATAAATACGTTATTGTTAAAATCAACTTTTACTCTCATTTCATTTGTACATTCTAACCTTAGAAATACTTTAATCACCCGGATTATGTCTCTCGCATAAATTGAAGTAGCTATTAAAACTTTGTACGAAAAATTACCTGAGTTTGGTATATTCTCAATACCTGGAATTTAGCTTAAACTCAACTTAAAAGAATTATAAATAGAACCAATAATGATGTTGAAAATTCGAATGAATACCCTGCAGTTTGTAAACTTTGTCAACAGCAAAAAACTGCAGAATTCCCACATAATATCAGAATTTATCTACTATATACTCTTTAAAAGAGAGCTTAAGTATATGAAATTTCTCAGAATGTGGACTAGAAAGCTAGCCTCTGAAGGAAAACTTTAACTCTCATTTCTCAAAGAATTAACTGGTGATTTATTGGGTAAGGGATACTACTTGCTCCCCTCAGGCCTCACTGTGACAAGTGTGTATTTATCGAGGTCAATGTACTTTCTAGCCACCCTCATTACATCTTCTTTAGTTACAGAATAAATCTCTTCCGGGTAGCGTATATACTCCTCCCAGCCGATTCCATAAAGCTCGTCAAAGGCGATCTTTGCAGCCTGAGATGAGCTCTGCTGAAGCCCTATCTCAAAATTCCCTACAAGGTAATTCTTGGCGCGCTTAAGCTCGTCATCGGTTATTCCATCTCTTAGTAGAATCGCAAGTTGTTCCTTTATTCCCTGAATAGCCTGAGACTCCTTCTCTGGAGAAGAACCTATATACACGCCAAAGAAACCCGGCTCTAACCCGAAGTTAAGAAATGAAGTGACGCTGTATGCCAGGCTTCTCTTATCCCGGAGTTCCGTAAAAAGCCTTCCACCCTGCCCTGCCAGAATCGCATTTAACACCTCAAATGGGTACTGGTCAGGGTCTCTAAGCGTTGGAGCTTGAAAGCCAATGATTATATGTGTCTGGGCTTTGTCCTTTTGCTTGAGTTCATCCGTTCTTATCTTATCAGGCGCAGGCTCAGCTTTTACTTGAGGGGCTAAGAATCCTCCTTTCTTCAAGCCTCCAAAATATTTTTCGATCGTCCTTAGGACATCCTTTTCATTCACATCCCCTACTAGAGCTATAACAAGATTCTCAGGGTGAGCGTACATTTTGTAGAATCTTGTTAGGTCGTCTCTGGTTATCTTGGTAACCGTCTCTTTTGTTCCAAGCACGTTAAGCCCATAGGGATGCTCTCGGTAAAGGGTGGTTAAAAATAGATTTATTGTCACCCTTAAGGGATTATCACCCTCGCGGTTGATATCTGAGAGTATATCCCTCCTAGCCCGCTCAATCTCTTCCGGGATAAAGGATGGATGAAGTATAACATCGGCTAGAATATCCATTGCTTGATCAAAGTTCCTACTCAATGCTTCAACAGTTACACCAAAGCTGTTTCTTCCAGAGAATCCCTTAACAGATCCCGCTATGGATTCGATCTCCCTCGCAATATCCTCTGCGCTCCTTCCAGAAGTGCCGCGGGTAAGCATATCTGAGATAAAGTTAAACACACCGTTACTGCCTTTATCCTCAAACCTTACTCCCCCTAAAAACGCGGCGCGGGCTGCGAATAAAGGAACAGAGTGGTTTTCTTTGATCAGTAGAGTTATGCCATTATCGAGCACAAGCTTCTTTACATTGCTGTCTCCCTCAAATGAGAGTTGGCTGAGCTCCTTTTCTATAGCCTTACCTGAGAAGTCAGTTATTTCAGCAATTTCATTGTCGTTTATAGCCACATTTCCTGTAGGCATAAGAAACCCCGCAGTAAGGTTCGTGTTATTAAAATACCTTCTCGCTACTCGAATAATGTCTTCCTGAGTCACTTGAGATATCTTCTGTAAATAATCGGTTTCCAGGCTGTAATCCCCTGCCTCTACCTCATAGTAACCGAGCTTTTGTGCCTGCCCCTGCATGGTTTCTTTAGCGTATATGGAATCGCTTTCTATGTTGACCTTAGCCCTCGAAAGCTCCTCAAAGCTTACAGGCTCATATTTCAGCCTATAGGTTTCTTTTATTACCTCCGAGAGCGCATCGCGTGCCTTATCCGGGTCGAGCGTGCCACCCACATTGAAAAGCCCGCTAGACTTGGGTGTAAACGAATAGGCGTAAATGTTACTTACTAAACCCTTTTCTTCCTTTACCCTTCTATAAAATCTAGAGCTCTCTCCTCCACCGAGGATATTTGAAATCACATCAAGCACCGGAGCGTCCTCGTGCTCAACGCTTGGTGTGTGAAAGGCAAGAGAAAAATAACCTTCCTGAATATTCTTATCAAAAACGAATGATTTTATTTCCTTCTGAGCAGGCTCTTCCGGAACTCGACACCTTGGAATAGGACTCGCCTTTATAGCGCCGAAGGTTTCCTGGATTTTCGGAATAACCTTCCTGGCATCGAAATCACCTACCAGCACAAGCACCATATTGCTCGGTGAATACCACTTCCTGTAGAAAGTCACCACCCTATCTCTTGTGAAGCTTCTCACACTTTGATTGCTTCCTATAACAGGTCTTCCGTATGGATGAACAGTATAGGCTTCGGAAAAAAGCCTTTCGCTTAACTTTCTTGACGGCGTGTCCTCTCCACGTCTGATTTCTTCTAGTACAACTTCAAGCTCTTTATTCAACTCATTAGGGTCGAATTTGGAGTTTTCCATTGAGTCTGACAGCACATCAAGAGCCGTATCGAGGAATCTGCTTGCAATCACAACGTAGTATACCGTTTCATCAAAAGAGGTATATGCATTAATATCGCCGCCATCACCCTCAATCACCCTTGCTATCTCCCCAACCCCTCTTTTTTCCGTACCCTTAAAAACCATATGCTCATGTACGTGTGCAAGACCATATTCACCCTCTTCTTCGCATGCGCTTCCCACTTTAACCCAGACATTTACGGCTACCACTGGAGCAGAATGGTTTTCTTCTAAAAGCACCGTAAGACCGTTATCAAGTCGATACTTAACTACTCCCGTTCTTCCGTTAAGAGACGTTTCACTGAGTTTTGGAGATTTCTCCACTTCGGCTGTCATTACGTTCTCCCCTTTCATAATTGTGAATATCAGTATACCAGACACAATGAATTTTATTACCATTCCTCGTACACTGCACTCGGAATATCTTTTTATTTCCATTCCTCGTACACTGCACTCGGAATACTTCAAGAAATATCGCATTAGAACCCCCTAATAATGGACGCCTGCATTGACTTGGGCTTTTTAAGAAGGGATTTTAGATTGCCCTCAAGGAGCCTCTTCGGGCTTTGTCTCTTCGACGGTCTTGGGTTTTTCCCTCAACTGGCTGACTATATATAAAAGCAATCCGATTAATGAGTATAAATAAACCAGCAAAAGAACCATAATTTCAGGATTTGTAATCACGGCCGCCAGCAAGATTGCGGCAACAACAAGCACATTGAAGGGCTTAGCCCACTTTAATCTTAAATTCTTCCAGTAAGGAACATCGCTTACCATAAGAAGACCCACAAATGGAGCTAGAATGAGATAAAACCACATCATATTTTCATCCGGAGCTATTTTAAATTCGGAATAAAGAAGAACCGGTGAAAACATGAGTCCTCCCGCAACAGGGCTAGGTAACCCTGTAAAAGCAGCCTTTTCACGATTTCCTGACTGAACGTTAAACCTAGCAAGCCTAAGCGCCGTACAAACTATATAAAACAGCGCCACCATTAATCCCAGCTTTCCGGACCCCATGAGGGTCCAGACATAGACCAGAACACCGGGAGCAACGCCAAACGAGACCAAATCTGAGAGTGAATCATAAGATAGCCCGAAGTTGCTTTGAGATTTGAGTATCCTTGCTATTCTCCCATCAAATAGATCGAGTAACCCGGCAATCCCAATAAAAGCAGAGGCCCACCAGAATTTTCTATAGAACCATTCTGAAGTGGTATCTTGACCCTGACTCAGCGCCGCTATCTGAATCGAGGTCATAATCGAAAGAAGCCCTAGAAAGAGACTGCCAGTCGTCAAAAGATTAGGCAAAATAGGCATCATCCTATAACGCCCTGATTTTTTCTTTTGTTGCTCACCCATTAACCCTGAAGATGTTATCATTTTCACTCTCCTTTCCCTTTAAGCCATCCTAGTATTGTCTCGCCGCCTCTTACCTTGTCCCCGACCGATATTAAAACCTCACATGTTAAAGGGATATAGATATCTACCCTTGAACCGAATTTAATCATACCAAATCTGTCGCCCTTTTGAAGCAGATCACCGACTGAGACATAAGAAACGATCCTCCTCGCTATAAATCCCGCAACTTGGACAATAACAATCTCTTGCTTATCATCTGTCTCTATTAAAGTCGCAAGCCTTTCGTTCTCCTTCGAGGAACGCTTTAAATCGGCTATGAAAAACTTACCTGGGGTATGCTTCGTGTTAAGCACCCTTCCTGTTACCGGAAACCTGTTTACATGGCAGTCAGTTATGGATAAGAAGATTCCTATACGCTTCATCTCTCGATCCAAAAAATTCTCCTCAAGCGCATTATCTATATCAACAACCTTGCCGTCAGCAGGAGAAACCATCGCATATTGCTCCTGAGGGGGTATTCTCTCAGGATCTCTAAAAAAATATATGATAAAAATGGTGATCACAGCTAGAATAATTGATAATGTCTCAAAACCGAAAAGGGCTGTGAGCCATGCGAGCAGCCCGGTTATGCCAATGTAGGTAAACCCTTCAACGGTTATTTTGCTTTTAGGTTTTTTCATGAGTTATGAGCATCTGGCTAATACTATGTTTAAATTTCGGGTTGCAGGGAGTGTTACTCTCCAAAAATGACGCAAGAAACATGAAGCAAGATAAATGATTCATCTTGCATCCTGTATCCCGCATCGTGCATTCAGTTCTTTGTTTTATCAACGAGTTTCTGCTTAAAAAGCGAACTCATCATTTCACGGAGCCTTCTGCCTACATCCTCAATCTGGTGGCTTTCACCCTTTTTAATTAAAGCATTATAAACCGGGCGCCCTGCTCTGTTTTCGATTATCCACTCACGCGCAAACTCTCCTGATTGTATCTCTTTGAGTATGCGTCTCATCTCCTGTCTTGTAGTATCGTTTATTACCCTTGGTCCTCGAGTGATATCCCCGTACTTCGCCGTATCGCTGATCGAATATCGCATATTAGATATGCCGCCCTCGTAGATCAAATCCACTATAAGCTTGACCTCGTGAAGGCATTCGAAGTAAGCCATCTCAGGTGGATATCCGGCTTCAACAAGGGTTTCAAAACCAGCTAAAATCAGGGCTGTTAATCCACCGCATAGAACACACTGCTCACCAAAAAGGTCTGTCTCAGTTTCATCTTTAAAAGTAGTTTCAATTATCCCTGCGCGTCCAGCGCCAATTGCTCCAGCATAAGCAAGGGCGATCTCTTTAGCCTGCCCTGTCGCGTTTTGATGAACAGCTATAAGTGCGGGAACCCCGCGTCCCTGTGTGTATTCATTGCGAACAGTATGACCCGGTGCTTTAGGCGCCACCATAAATATATCCACGTTTGGTGGCGGAACAATCTGTCCAAAGTGAATGTTAAACCCGTGACCAAATGCTACTGATTCGCCGGGGTTAAGGTTATTTGCAATATAGCCGGAGTAAATCTCAGACTGATGCGAATCCGGAGCGAGAATCATAACAATGTCTGCCCAGCGCGAAGCCTCGTCTACAGGAAGTACCTTAAAGCCCGCATTCTTAGCCTTTTCCCAGCTGCCCCCCCCTTCCCTAAGTCCTACCACTACGTTGATACCGCTGTCCCTCAAGTTTTGCGCGTGTGCATGTCCCTGGCTCCCGTAGCCTATTATCGCTATTTTTCTATTCTTTAGTTTTTCGATGCTGACGTCTTTATCGTAATATACCCTCATCTTTCTCCACCTCTTCTATGGTTTTGAACCTCCCTTGCCATCGCTACAACACCTGTGCGTGCAATCTCTTTAATACCCATTGGTTTGAGTAATTCTATGAAAGCATTAACCTTGTCCTTGTCCCCCGTAAGCTCAAGGGCATATGATTTAGGGCCCACATCTATTACCTTTGCCCTAAAAATCTCAGCCATGTTAAGAATCTCAGCCCTAGTTTCTTGAGTCGACTCTACTCTCACAAGCACCAATTCCCTTTCAACATGAGTCACCTCAATAAGGTCTTGGACCTTTATTACGTTTATCATGTTGTTAAATCTCTTAATAATCTGCTCAATTATCCAGTCATCACCGCTGGTGACTAAGGTGATACGTGATGACGTGTGATCAAGGGTCTCTGCTACGCATAGACTTTCAATGTTAAACCCACGTGCGCTAAATAGACCTGCAATCCGCGCAAGCACGCCCGGTTCATTATCAACCAAAATCGAGATTGTGTGTCTCACCTGTCATCCTCCAGTTTAAAAATTAAGGTCACACTCCGCTCTGCCTACAAGTGAAAAGGCGTTAGCTCTCCCATATTTTACACTTAAATTTAATTAGCAAGTCAAATTATACATCTAGGGATTCAACTTGTATTAAAGAAAACCTTTCTCCTAAGCTGATATTGGGTTGATATTTAATCTGAGATTGCCGTATCATTTGATCAAGTCATATCAGCAGGCTCTAGGATCATCTCATTCATAGCCCCTCCTGGAGCAATCATTGGATAAACCATTTCCTCATAGTCAACAATCACCTCTATAAGAACGACCCCTTCTGTAAAGAGACCCTCTCTCAGTGTAGCCTCAAGCTCATCAGGCCTTTTTGCCCTTAACCCCTTAGCGCCGAATGCCTCGGCGAGCTTCACAAAGTCAGGCATCACATCGAAGTGAGAAGCTGAATAATTGCTATTGAAAAACATCGTCTGCCACTGCCTTACCATTCCATGATGCTCGTTATTTATGACGATGATCTTTAAATCCATGTTATTCTCTACTGCTGTAGCCAGCTCCTGCATATTCATCTGGAAGCTTCCATCGCCTGAAACGCATATTACCATTTCGTTTGGGCGCGCGAATTTTGCGCCCATAGCCGCTGGAAAACCGAATCCCATAGTGCCCAGCCCACCCGATGTAATGTGTGTTCTAGGACGGTTGAACCTATAAAACTGCGCAACCCACATTTGATGCTGCCCTACATCAGTCACAACCACGGCATCTCCATTTGTAATCTTACAGAGCGTGTCTATAAGGAACGAGGTCATTATCTTATCTCCGTTTTGTCTGTATGTTAGAGGATGTTCCCTTCCCCACTCTTCAATCTTTCCAAACCACTCCCTTCTATCAATCTTCAAATCCGAAGGAATGAGTTCAAGCATCTGTTTTAGTATTTGCTTCGCATCGCCTACAATAGGACAGTGAACACGGATGTTTTTATCAATTGTTGAAGGATCAATATCTATATGAACGATTTTTGCATTCGGTGCGAACTTTGGGAAATTGCCGCCAGTCGCCCTGTCGTCAAACCTAGCACCAATCGCTATGATTAAATCGCTTTCGTGTACTGCCATATTCGCTTTATAAGAGCCGTGCATCCCTAGCATGCTCATAAAATAAGGGTCTTTGGCGGGGTAAGCGCCAAGTCCCATAAGGGTAAGGGCTACGGGTATATTAAGCCTGTGTACAAACTCTATGAGTTCTGGCGTAGCCTCAGACCAGATGAGCCCGCCTCCGCCAAAGACAACGGGTCTCTTCGATGAGAGAATCATCTCTACCGCCCTTTTTATCTGACCTATGTGACCTTTGGTCGTTGGCTTGTAGCCTCTAAGGTTAATCTCCTTTGGAATTTCAAATTCATCTTCACCAATAAGAACATCCTTGGGCATATCCACGAGTACAGGACCCGGACGACCGGTAACTGCGATATGGAAAGCCTCCTTGATTGCTTGCGGTAGGTCTCTGGTTTTCCTCACAAGGCTGTTATGCTTCGTGCACGGTCTGGTTATTCCAATATGGTCCGCTTCCTGAAAGGCGTCGCTTCCAAGATAAGGTGTAGGAACCTGCCCAGTAAAGACAACTACTGGGGAGGAATCCATATGTGCAGTCGTAATTCCTGTCACTGTGTTAGTTGCAGCCGGACCAGAAGTAACAAGCACAACCCCAGCCCTTCCAGAGGCCCTTGCATAACCATCTGCCATATGTGTAGCCCCCTGCTCGTGTCTTGCAAGTATGTGCTTTATAACATTTGTATACTTAGGCATAACATCGTACACCTTGAGCACATATCCTCCCGGAAGTCCGAATATTACATCTACCCCTTCATCGAGTAGTGTCTCAAAAAACATCTGTGCTCCGATCATTCTTGCCATTGAAGTCTAACCCCCGTCTTAAAGACTTTTTCTCACCCTTCTTATCTTTTCTTCCATCTTATCTTTTAGCGCGAGTTTCATCTTCTTTAGTCTTTTAACTTCAAGCTCTTCGTCGATAGAAAGCGTCCCCTTCTTTTCTAGCTCTTTTACTGTGTCGTCTAACTTTCTATGCTCAGAATACAACCTTTTAAAATCTTCATCCCCTTCGAGCAACCTTTCAATTATCTCTGTTTCCTTCATTATATCATCCCTCTCTATAAATTTCAGCTTCTGACTTCCTTAAATATTGAGGAGCGAGAGCAGCTAAGTCGTCCTTCCTGCCATTCTTTAACTTGCTACTCACTATAAGAGCGCAGTTAGAAGCCTTTGGGAAATTAAAGTCAAAAGGGCAAAAAAGTGCGAGGTCTCCAATCGAATCTATTAATAGATCCCTATATAGCAAAGCCCCGTTTCCTATAAAGATAGTTTTCTCAGCGATTCTTTCACAAATTTTTTCATGAGAATTAATGCTATCATCCGACATTCTATCTAGTTTGCTGTCAGAATATCTAAAAAGGGCTGCGTATACCTCTTTTTTCCTTGCATCGATCATAGGACAAATCATAAATGGAGTAAAAAGAAGGTTGTGTGAAAGAACCTCTAGCGATGAAACGCCTACAACAGGTATTCCGAGGGTAAAAGCAAGCCCCTTTGCAGTAGATATCCCCACCCTTAACGCCGTAAAAGAACCAGGTCCTATTGAGACAGCGATCCCTTCGATCTCATTTTTGTCTATCCCAACCTCTTTAAATAGCAAATCTACCATAGTGAGAAGTTTTTCAGAGTGGGCTGGACCAATATTTAGAAAAAACTGTCCGATAACCTTTTCATCTTCAATAAGCGCAACGCTTCCCGAACTCGTTGAGGTTTCAATCCCTAAGACTCTCATGTTTTGTCCGCCTTCTTAAAGCCCATTAATCTCATATGCTCTCTCATCAGCTCCATACCGCTTGCCTTGAGCGCAAGGTGCCTTTATTATTCGTCTCACCTATCAATATCAGCTTAAATCAAGACGCTCTACCCCTTGGAAACCCGCTCAAGTATAATTCTAAATAGTGCTTTATTTCTATTGTTGCCCATATCTTAACAATATATCCTTTTTTATCTTTTCCGGGATCTCGGGGTGCTCCTTTAGAAAAACCTTTGCGTTTTCTCTTCCCTGACCAAGCCTTTCCCCGCTATATGAAAGCCAAGTCCCGCTTTTTTCAATTATTCTTAAGTTTGAACCAATATCTATCAACTCACCTTCTTGAGAAATCCCAACCCCGAAGAGAATATCAAACTCTGCCTCTCTAAAAGGTGGAGAGACCTTATTTTTAACAACCTTTGCTCTTACCCTGTTTCCGACAACCTCCTCCCCATCTTTTACAGAGCCTATCCTTCTTATGTCAATTCTAACAGACGCATAAAACTTTAGCGCAGTTCCGCCGGTGGTTGTTTCCGGATTCATATAAGAAGGAACACCAATCTTCATCCTCATCTGGTTTACGAAAATTACGAGTGATTTTGATTTGCTGACAGTGGCAGTGATCTTTCTTAGAGCCTGAGACATAAGCCTCGCCTGAAGGCCGACATGGGCTTCTCCCATTTCGCCTTCGATTTCTACCCTGGGAGTGAGTGCCGCTACCGAATCAAGAACAATCACGTCCACAGCGCCACTTCTCACAAGTGTATCAACTATCTCAAGTGCCTGCTCACCGAAGTCCGGTTGTGAAATAAGAAGGTCATCTATTCTTACCCCGAGCCTTTGCGCATAATTTACGTCAAGGGCATGCTCAGCATCAACAAATGCTACAATCCCACCGAGTTTTTGTGCCTCGGCTATTGCGTGAAGGGCGAGAGTAGTCTTTCCCGATGCCTCCGGTCCAAATATCTCCACAATCCTTCCCCTTGGATATCCCGCGACCCCCAACGCGATATCCAAACCAATGGAGCCAGTATGAATTACGGAAATCTCGGGAAGTTTAGTTTCAGCGCCAAGGCGCATTATAGCGCCTTTTCCAAACTGCTTTTCAATAGAAGACAGGGCAAGCTCTATCGCTTTCTCCTTACTTGTCTCCTTAGCTTGAACCTCTTTTGACATATTATTATGTTTCCTGAACCAATGAATTATACATAATTTAAAACAAATTTCCTAATCCAATCAAGAGCAACCTCAGAAGCGATTAGTTTTATTTCCTCCCTTGTACCCTTAAACTGAAATCTTTGAGATTTTTCCCCTTTTTTCTCATGAGAAATACCGATGAAAACGGTCCCGACAGGCTTTTCTGGTGTACCGCCTGCCGGTCCTGCAATACCGGATATTGAAACACCTATTTCTGTTTTTGCCAATCTTCTAACCCCTTGAGCCATCGCCTCAACCACCTCTTTACTAACGGCGCCAAAGGATTCGATTAACCCTTTTGCCACCCCTAGCACCTCGACCTTGGACTGGTTACTATATGAGACTACCCCCCTTTCAAAATAATTAGAGCTTCCAGAAATGTTTGAGACTCTGTGTGCCAGAAGCCCCCCGGTGCAAGACTCAGCAATGGCAAGGGTAAGATTTTTTTCTAAAAGGAGTTTTCCAATAACCTCTTCGAGCCTCTCGTCATCGGTAGAAAATACATAATCATTAAGCCTTAACACGATTTCATCTATAATGCCTGAGACCAGTTTTTCCGCTTTCTCCTCAGTATCCCCATAGCCAGAAACCCTTATATGTATCTCAGGGAAACGCGGTCTATACCCGATTCTTGCATCCTCCCTTTCTATACCCTTAAGCCTTTCTGCAACCTCTGATTCTCTTAATCCGAATGTTCTAACTATCCTGCTATGATATTTTTTTCTGCCTATATCCCTCCTATCTAATTCTGGAATCACATACTCTTCAATCATAGACTTGAACTCTTTTGGGACCCCGGGAAGGAAGAAAAAGACTACCCCTCCTTTTTCGCATCGAAACCCTGGAGCGGTACCCCAGTAGTTTTTTAGAACATGTGATCCTTGAGGCATGTAAGCCTGCTTTTTGTTTATCTCTAAAAGCTCCCTCCCCTGCTCCTTGAACCTCTTTCTAATCATCTCCAGTGCCTCATCACTGAGCTCTAGCGGTGCGTTAAAAAACTTAGACGATACCGACGCTGTTAAATCATCCGGTGTGGGTCCAAGACCGCCCGAGACAATCACAGCCTGAGACCTGCCTTGAGCAATTGCCAGCGCTTCTATCATTGCTTGTTCATCATCCCCTACACTTGTATGAAACCCAAGAATAAAACCGAATCCGGTGAGTTTCTCTGCCGCCCAGCTAAAGTTAGTATCAAGCGTTACGCCGCTCATTATTTCATCGCCTGTTGTTATTATTTCGATTTTCATCTAATGACCCTTTCTTTGTTTATCTGTAGAAAGGACCCGGCGAGTCGTCTCTACACTATTACCCAATAACCCTCGTACTAATCTGTAAAATTATGTTTGCGTAAATTCCAGCCACAATGTCGTCCGCCACAATACCAAACCCGCCTGGCAGACGCTCAGAGCTCCTTGCCGGAGGGGGCTTTACAATATCAAAGAATCTGAATAAAGCAAAACCCAAAATAATATTCATCAAACTAGGCGGGATGAGAAGCATTGTTACCAAATATCCGCACACCTCATCAACGACGATCTGCCTCGGATCGGCTGTCCGATACAACAACGATGCCTTAGTTGAAACCCATAAAGACAAGATTATAAACCCGATGAGAAAAGAAACATAGATAAACGGAGGAAACTTAGTCAGGTAATAGAATACTATTACTGCTCCGACTGTCCCTGCGGTCCCAGGTGCAATAGGCGAGTATCCAAGATAAAAAAAGCTAGCAAAGGTCTTTATAAGCCATTTTCCCACTTAGGAGAGAAACCCTTCAAGATGAAGAAGTTTTTTCTTGATTTCTATTCCTGAGGAATATCCGCCTAACCCGTTTGCCGCAACAACCCTATGACAAGGAACAATAATTGGAATTGGATTTGCGCCGACAGCGCCACCTACAGCCCTAGAAGCGCGAGGCTTGTGGATTATCTTGGCTATCTCTCCATAAGTTTTCACATTGCCATAAGGAATCTTTAAAAGTTCCCTCCAGACAGAGATTTGAAATGGGGTTCCAGAAGATAAATCCAGTTTAGCTTGAAACTCTTTTAACCCCCCCTCAATATAATGGCGAACTTCTCCTGCCGATTTCTTCGCTTCGCCCCCTTCAGTCAGCTTAACTCCGTTAAGCTTTCCGATAAATTCCTTGAATCCGTCCTTCCCAAATATCACCCTCGAAATTCCTTTAGGCGTGCTTATGACATATATAGTTCCCAGGACACAATCAAAATATGAAAAATTATGTGGATTCATAGAAGAACACATCAAGATAATTTTCACACAATACCACCTAGATTGTCAAGGAATAAGGATTTGATTTTGACTTTATCTCTTATTGACAATAATTTTATTTCTCATAGGATAATCATTATATAAACTATGTACAATTTGAGATAATATTAGAGATATCGGCATTGTCTAAACAAAGGAGAAATCCATGCAAAAACTTAAAACTGTGCTTTCAAAGAACCAGCTATTTAAAGGGCTTGATAAACGCTATCTACAACTGATTGTAGATTGTGCGTCCGATGTGCACTTTAACTCAGGGGATATTATCTTCCATGAGGGAGAGGAAGCTAATCAGTTTCATATAATTCGCGAAGGCAGGGTGGCGCTCGAAGTAGTGCTGGCATCTGGCCGTGAGCCTATCATTATTCAGGTAATTGGAGAGGGAGATATACTTGGATGGTCGTGGCTTTTTCCGCCTTACCGTCGGCATTTTGACGCTAGGGCTGTCACAAACACCAAGGCAATAGCTATAGACGGAAAATATCTTCGCACAAAATGCGAAAAAGACCATCACCTTGGCTACGAGCTTATGAAGCGATTTACTATTCTCATCGAGAAGCGCTTACGCGGAATGAGATTACAAAACCCGGATATGTATGCCATTCATGCCTGAGACGTAGCTAAAAAACCTGGCCTCAGAGATTTATCATTCATGTTGTATAATGAATCAATCAGGATTGCCGCCAAGACTTTATTTATTCAAGATAATAGTCTTCTTACATCCCCTAAGATTCCAAGTAAAAGAGCCTTTCTATTAGCATGTGTTATCTCAAAAAACTTTATATCGCCTCTTTTCTTTATCTCTTCTATAAGTCCACCACCCTTAAAGGCTATTGTTGCTACAACCGGCTTATTAGAATCTAAAACCTCATTTAAGAGCTTCTTGAATCTTTCAGAAAGGCACTCCATCTTCCCTATCTCATCAATAATAATGAGTCTAACTGCATGGTCAAAAAATGGTATAGAGTCGAGAAATTCCTGAAAGCCCTTGATATCAACACTATATTTACCCACCCTGAAAGGGCTTTTAATGTTTATATGAGAAAGAAGCCCTCTTCTTCCATCAAGGCTTATAAGCTCAAAACCTTTTCTTATACCCTTCTCTCTGATCTCCTCCGTGTAAAAACCGACAGGATGGAAACCACTTAGCTCCTGAGAGAGTTTTGTGATAAGAGTCGTCTTACCGATGCCCGGCAGTCCTGTTATAAGGAAGTTCTTTTTTGTTAAATTCATTAATTGTATCTATTATACTTTTTATTTTAACCAGGAAGGCACCAAGACAATAAGATACGTTTAAATTCTTTTTGTCCCGGTGTCCTTGCAGCCACTCATCAAGCGGTGCCCTGCATTTAGGATATGAAGAAAAGGATAGCTGAAGGAAGGAATTCCTCTCAAGAAAAACCGCTTTCGTTTGAGTTTTGAGTTATGATAAGAATATCATATAAGAAATTTAGTGGATATTAGTGATGGCCGATAATTTGTTAATCGATACCGGATTTGACGAGTATAAGATAGGTTTGATACAATCTTCCACAAGATTAAAATAAATGGATACCTTTCTGCTCGGTGTTCTCACCCTCTTGGCAGTTGCGTTAACGGTTACAGTAATAGCCATTTTATTACGAAGGACCCAGGGTAGCCAGGACATCTCAACCCCAATCCAAAATCTGACTCAAGCTATACAACAAAATCAGGCACAGACCGCCGTTCTAGCCGAAAAACTTACACGCCTGGAACCCTTGGCAGAGGCGGTGAGCAGTGTACAGATTGAATTGAGAGGCTTATCAGAGAGGATTCTTCAGGTTGAACACAATCAGAACCAGGTAGGACAAAGCATAGTAGAATTGGGAACTGGCTTGACGCAAACCGGCACAGTTGCCAAGAGTTTAGTTGATGCGACAAAAACCATACAAGACGAGATATCCCGCGCGAAAAATGACCTGACCGAATTACAAACTATTGCAAAAGTCAGGCAGGAGATTGAAAAAAGAACAGCCGAATCTATAAGAAGACTGGAGGCGATTATCGCAGGCACTCAAACAAAAGGCGCCGCCGGCGAAAACATCCTTGAGGTCGTGTTCTCCAAACTCCCACCCGATTGGCAGGTAAGAAATTTCAGAGTAGGAGACAAGGCAGTTGAGTTCGGACTTCGTTTGCCTAATAACCTTGTATTGCCGATTGACAGCAAATGGGCAGCCACCAATCTCCTTGAAAAGTTTATGAGTAGTGATGATCCAGGCGAACAACAGAATCTAAAATCCCAGATTGAAGCAGTTGTGCTGAACAAGGCAAGGGAAGTGAGAAAATACATAGACCCTAATATGACTGTGAACTTTGGCGTGGCGGCGGTTCCAGATGCGATTTATGACCTTTGCTCAGGCATACAGGCTGAGGTCTTTCAGTTAAACGTAGTGCTTGTCAGCTACAGCATGTTTGTTCCTTATCTCCTTCTTGTCTTTCAAACCATACTTAAGGCATCACATAACATTGATCTTCAAAAACTAGATTCTTATCTTCACAGCGCTGATTACAGTATAAGCGCATTGCAACACGAGCTTGAAGGACGATTCTCCAAGGCTATCACTATGTTGAGCAATTCACGTGATGATATGAGCACACAACTAAGCAAGGTGAGAAGCGGGCTTACAAGTCTTAAGATCAATTCTTCAAAGTCTTCTGAAGAAGCCGCATTAGACAACCCGGAATCTATTAATAAACAGAGCGATAGCCCTTCCTCAGATGACGAAGGCAAGGTTTAAATTTAAGAACCAAGAATTATCTTCGTATCAAGACCCCAAATAACTCCCGGAACTCCATATTATCTATGTCGTGAATCCTCCCTCTTGGGTCAATATAAATTTCTCCTATCTCTATTAGTCTGCTAATATCAGATTCCTCAACCTCAATTTCGTTTTCTATTTTTCCCTTAACCTTTCCGTACTTCCTAAGCCAGTCTTCCTTTGGACTGTAAAGATAAGTGTCTAGATCGAGATTATGTAAGATGACGCACTTATCAGGCACATAAAGAACATCCTGCTCTCCACCGCTTTTTGTCTTAAGGCGCTTATAGATTATTTTCATGTCGGCGATATCCATAACTTTACAGCTTCTTGGTTTACCCACAAAGGGCACAGAGAAAAGATTTAAAAATAAATTGTTTCCCCTCTCCGTGTTCTCTGTGGCTATTGTTTATTCCGCAATCGGAAATCCTCTACCTCAGGGTGCCAGAGTTTAAAGTGATTTCTGTGAACCTCTGTGTATGCTCCCTCTGTGTAATGTCTGTCATAGAACTCCAGATCAAGATGATGAGCCTGAAAAACAAGTCTTGCAAACATGGGATCAAGAAAGGCGGGGAATCTCCCATAGTTCTCATAAACATAATTACAAAAATCCTTAACAATCTGGATTCTCACCTCCGAAGGGTGGTACTCATCCTGAAGCACTCCCTGTGGATTCTGGTATGGAAATGGATTATCCTCCTTCCAGAAGTCCCCTCTCATTTTAAGAAACTTATCCACAGCCTCGCTCATATCCTTGACGTACGGTGGACAAAGGGCTTCAAATACACCGTCGCGCCCTACTGGAACCGGAGTCAGCATGCTTCTCAGACTTTTTTCCGGCTTTATGAATCTGAAACCCAACCCCTTGTAAGAAGGGTTTACACCCAGGGCATAGTGCGGAAGAAGCCCTGTAAAAGCCCATCCGCCCAGTCCCAGCGCCTGAAGCGCAAGATTCATGTTTTGACATATGAAAGCCTGTTCCACGTTGAGCGTTGTAAGAACCCTCAGCTCAAGGTCAAAAAGGGACATTCTCACATCGTTTTTTATATAACCCTTCTCAATCCATTTATCCAATCCACATGACCTTCCCCCGTTTAGCTCATCAATTATGTTGAATCCATATTTTGATCCAAAGTATATGAAAAGAAGAACCATGTATTCAACAGTTATATTTGTAACCGGGATGAAGAACGTCGTTCCTGGTTTATTCGTATTCCATGCGTTGAAATCAAATAGCCCTGGCTCGCCTTTGGGTAAATCCGCCCTTCCGTCCTCGAGCTTTATTAAGCTCTTTCTAAATAGACGGAGTATCTTCTCCAGTTTCTCTTCCTCCGATCTCCCTTGAAAAATTGCAGTCTCACCCTGCTCAGGCATGAGGTTAAAGAGTTTTACCATATACACTCCCTTATCATTTGTATAGAAAAGTTCAGTCGAATGCGAGTTGCATGAACAGGGCCAGCTACGCCCGGTCCAGTGAAAAAGCCATGAGATGCCCGTTCTTGGCATGTCGCCAAGTGATAGACCCGTCATTCCCGTTCCAGCCCAGATTAGGAACGCTTCCTCTAATTCAGTAAGCGGTATCGGCTCAAATCTAGATTTGTATTTCAATGTGCCTTCCTTTATCTCCATTCCTAAGCCAAACCTTCTCGATCGCCTTGAAAATATCGAGTCAAGAAGCCCGAAATTGAGAGCAACATCTAATCCCTCTGGAATACCCATTTCTTCTTCCTCCGTGAGGATTTGCTATACAAGATTGTATACAATAAGATGTGTGATTAAAACCTAATCAGGTAACAAATGTAGCGGAAACCTTTAGGTTTCCAGAAGAGGCCGCCAAAAAACTTGGAGTTCTAAAGACCTCCGCTACGGATTCCAGGCATTATTTCAGGGAATCTGAATTATGAGCTTACAGACAGGGCAAAAATTATTGAGCTTACAAGAACTGCGTGATAAAATCACAGTATAAATACTGCTGCAAGTCCTCATAAACAAAAATAGGAAGTAAATTTAGCAGCTACGTCCTGATGATTAAAACTTATGATTCCTTAATTAAAGTAAGGTCTGTTTTTATAGCTTTTCTATTTTTGGCTCCCATATCAGCATTAATTTCTTTCCCACCAAACACATATTGCCAAAGCTCTACAGAAGCCGATGAAAAGAGCCAGGAAATCGAAAAACTCAAATCCGAGATACAGAGGATTAAAGAGGAGCAACAAAAGCAAATAGAAGAATTACAAAAGCGGATAGAGGAGCTTGAGACTGAGACCAAAAAGGAAAAGGAATACGTCGAGCCGAGTAAGCCGCCTACAGAAGAAGTAGAGAAAGGCACAGCAAAAACATACGTAATCGAGTGGTGGAAGAACATCGAGGCTGGCTATGAGAATGGATTCTTTATCAGGACTCAGGATGATTTATTCTCGCTAAAATTCAATATCCGTACTCAGTTCCTATTCTTTGTCGAGGATGATGGAGATGATACGGCTACGAGCTTCGATATTAGAAGGTTGTGGATTTCTTTCAGGGGGAATGCATTCCGTTCATGGCTCAAATACTTATTGATACTCGAGGCAAGCGGTGACGTAGAGCTTCTCGATTATTTTATGGATGCGGCTAAAATCACCGCCATAGTACCTAGAGTGGGACAATACAGGGTTCCTTTTAATAGAGAGGAGCTGACCGACCCGTTTAATTTACAGCTCGTTGATAACTCAATTGTAAATCGGGAATTTAGCCTGGGTCGTCATATAGGCGTTGGGTTAGGAGGGGTTGTGAGTAGATTCATCACCTACGGTGTAGGGGTATTCAATAGCGCTGGAAGGAATACCATAAATGAAAACTCAAACCTGCTCTATGTAGGAAGGGTCATGCTCACCCCCACAGGAGAGCCGAGGTATTCCTCCGTTAATCCCTTTCCTATTGCAGGGCAATACGCATATTCACAGGGCTCCTTTGGAGATACAGAAACGCCGCTCATAGCCCTTAGCGCCGCTGTGGCGTTTCTTCCCGGATATAAACCCGTAAACGATAGTCCAGACAATACTATCATTAATGCTAGACTTGCTTCTTTAGGGGTTCAGGAGGCAGATATATTTCAGTTTTCAGCCGATTTATCCGTTAAATATCGAATCTTCTCTCTGGAAGCAGAATACGATCTAAGGAATATCAACCCAAATCAGGTTGGTATAGATAGCGCGCTTTCACAGGGAGTAAGAGTTCAGTCTGGTGTGTTTCTTATTCCTAAGCTGATAGAGGTTGCTGGAAGATTCGCTATCATAGACCTCGGCCACGATTTTGGCGACGAGAAAATCTGGGAGCTTACACCCGGTTTAAGTTTCTATTTTTTAAGGAGTCATAACCTGAAGCTTCAGTTCGATTACTCTTTTATTAGAGATGAGCTTCTTGATACTGACATTAACAGGGTAAGAGCACAGCTCACAGTCAGTTTTTAAAAATGAATTGATGAATGTTATAATCTACTCATACTTTCAGGGGACGTTTTATGAAGACGTGCTTTAGTGTATTAGCTTGCCTAATTCTAATATTCTTTA
>JAKEHC010000076.1 GCA_022615255.1 Candidatus Dadabacteria bacterium
ATGTCTCTACTTTTGTCCCCATGGTAAACCAATGGATGTATTTGGGTTAATTGATATATACCAAAAAGAGAAAATCTTCTCTAGTGAACGGTGCAATGCATTTTGCAGGAAACACATATATGCGTTCCACATATGCAATGCGGGACAGGCTTGCCCTGAGTAGAGACGCAAAATTTTGCGTCTCTACTAATATATTAATTATCCCTTTCACTGAAAACCCTTTCGAAAATATAATCCACATTTTTTAAATCATGGGATACGTTGAAGCACTCTTCTATCTCATCGAGAGAGAGGCGGGTCGTTATCTCCTTGTCATTAAGAATCAGGTCTTTGAAGTTATCCTTACCCTTGAAGCTTTTCATCGCGTTTCTCTGAACCACCCCATAAGCCTTTTCCCTTGATAAGCCCATGTCAATTAGTTTAAGCAATACCTTTTCTGAAAAAATAACGCCTTTGGTGAGCCAGAGGTTTTTTCCCATATTTTCTGGATATATTTCGAGCGCCTCAAGGAGTTCCCGAAGTCGAACAAGCATAAAATCAACTAATATGGTGGCATCAGGGCCTATTACCCTCTCTACGGATGAGTGACTGATATCACGCTCGTGCCAGAGGGGTATATTCTCGAGTGAGGAAATTGCGTAAGAGCGTACTATCCTTGAAAGCCCGCACAGGTTTTCAGAAAGTATAGGGTTTCTCTTATGGGGCATGGCGGACGAGCCCTTCTGCCCCTCCGTAAACGGCTCTTCAAGCTCCAGCACCTCTGTCTTTTGAAAGTGTCTTATCTGAACTGCTATCTTTTCAATCGATGACGCTATTATAGCAAGTGTGAGAAAATACTCCGCGTGTATGTCGCGCTGTATAACCTGTGTGGAAATCCTCGCCGGCTTAAGCCCAAGAACACCGCAAACATGCTTTTCTACAAAAGGAGGCACGTTTGCGAAGGTACCAACAGCGCCGGAGATCTTCCCTACGCTTACTGCATTCCTCGCCCTTTCCATCCGCTCAAGGTCTCTTTTCATCTCGTCATACCAGAGCGCAAAGACAAGGCCCAAGGTTATAGGCTCGGCGTGAATCCCATGGGTTCTTCCTATCATGTGTGTATGCTTATGTTTAAACGAAAGTCCCTTAAGAACCTTGATCACCTTTTTTATATCTTCAATTATTATCTCAGCAGCATCCCTCAATTGAAGCGCAAACGCCGTATCCAAAACATCTGATGAGGTAAGCCCGATATGAATATACCGCGACTCCTCTCCAACATATTCTGAAAGAGCGGTAAGAAAGGCTATTACATCGTGCTTTAGTGTCTTCTCAAGCTCGTTAACCCTTGATAAATCAAACCTTGCACGTTTCTTAATCCTTGTGAGAGCCTTGGTCGGAACCCGTCCAATCTTTGCCCAGGCTTCGCAGGCGGCTAGCTCGATACGAAGCCAGGTCCGGTATTTATTTTCCTCACTCCAGATTCTTGACATTTGAGGTCGTGAGTATCTTTGAATCATACTATTACAACATCTCCTAAGGCTCTTCTTTTAGCAACCATTAGCCTTACATGCTCTATACCGTTTCTTAAAAGGACAGAAGACGCGCTGTCCAAAGCCCTCACTGGCGTATTATTTACCTCACTTAAATGGGCGAGTAGAACGTGCCTAAGACCCTCGTGTATAAGGTCGTTAAGAAGCCCGGATGCATCTTCATTTGAAAGATGTCCCAAGCGGCTTTTTATCCTCTGTTTTAACTCCCATGGGTAGGAGCTATATAAAAGCATACCTTCATCGTAGTTGAATTCTAAAATAAGCGCATTTGATCCCTTTAATCTTTCCTTTACAAGAGCGGTTACAGAACCGATGTCCGTTACGACGCCTAACTTTGTATGGTCTGTCTCAATTGTAAATCCCACCGGGTCGAGAGCATCGTGAGGAACCGGAAATGGGGTAACTAGAGCACCGTTTAGAGAAAAACTACGACCTGGCTCAAATTCTTTAAGGTCTTCCACCCTATCCTTCCAGATAGAAACCGTGCTTGATGAAACATAAACAGGCGCCTTGATCGAGGGAAGAGCGGCGGCATGATCCGTATGCTCATGGGTAATGAGCACCGCATTTATATCTGACATTTGAACACCCAGTTTCTTAAGCCTGGCTGTGAGTTGTCTATGGCTTATACCAGCATCCACTAGAATTTTTGTCTTTTCCGTCTCGACAAAAAGAGAATTTCCTGAACTTCCGCTTGCAAGCGTGCAGATTTTCATTTCCGATCCGATATTATAGAGTATTAGTTACGTAAGGTTTATTTGTCAACTGTTAATTTCCTATTATGGTATGCTATTTCTATGGAGGGAGAAGGAATCCGAAAGCACTATTATTATATGGACAAAGAGGGAACCCTTTTCTTTGAGCGGAACGAGATTGGAGACCCCTGGGTTTATAGATTTTTCCTAAGGTCTTTAAAGCAGGGAGACGATGGCAGGTTTCTTGTGATATGCGAAAATGAACACTGCTACATAGAGGCCGAGGATGTCCCATATGTAATTAATGATATATCAGTTACAGAATCTGAAAAAGAGGAGATATCGCAAATAGAGCTTCTTTTTAGGGGTGGATATAAAGAGGCGCTTGATCCATCCACGCTTCACATAGGAAAAGGCAACGTTCTTTACTGCCGGGTGAGAAAGGGAAGGTTCATTGCAAGGTTTAACAGAAGGTCGTATTATCGTATGGTTAATTTTATCTCTTATAACGATAAAACGGGCGAATTCCTGATTAACGTTAATGGGAGACCATACGCTATAATGTCATACCATCTTTAAACTATATAGAGCTCGTTTAAGATGATTTACCATGAAATATCCTGCAAGCTTTAGAGTACGGTCTTATAATAATACCGCCACAAACCTGTGCCTGTACGGAAAGCATATATGCGTTCCCTACGTTAAGATTCCTTGCGGAGTTCACGCTGAACACCTCGGTTTCCGCAGTACAGGCTCTGTGAACGTTCTCGGAATGACAAAAAGAGTTAAAAAAGGAGGAGCAATATGTATAGCAATAGAGTCAGGAAATTAATCCAAATAGGTTCAATATTATCTCTTCTTATTTTGATTGGATGCGGCACTAAAAAAACAGTGCTTTATAAGCCACTCCCGGAAGAGGTAGCCAGTTATCAGGTCATCGTCATACCGAACTTTAGCGAAAGCGAAGAATATTGGGTTCCGCTGGACTCAGTCTCAGAAATCCCGGATATGGTAGCAGAAAAGTTAAGAGTGAGTAATCACTTTGTTGAGATAAGCCGCACCGAGACCAATTCCACATCCGGAGGCAGAGCGCTCCTGGTCAAGGGAACGGTGACTGACTACGACCCCGGATGCAAGCTCAGGGAATGGTGGTCTTTGGGAATTAACGATTGGGGAAAAAGCAAGTTATATGTCAGGGTGAAGTTAATTGATAAAGCTACAGGTGAAGTGATAGCTGATGGTGAGATGCAAGGAAGAGCCAAAGAACCTGGCACTGGCGCAAGCAGGTATACACGGGTAGTGGATGAGATAGTGAGATTCATACAAAGCGTGAATGAAGAAAGCTCATAACAAACCTAGATTAATTACAAGACATATACCGCTTATTAAAAAAAGGGGGAAAGAAAATGGGCTTACCCGGCTTGTGAAAGCAGTTATTTTGACTTATATTTAATCTTATCTAAAAGCACGGGGAGAAGAGAAGGGGGTGAGGACGAGATGAAAACTAAAATACCTTTTTCGGTCTTGGCAGCGGCGTTGGGTTTTTTGGTCGCATACCCATTGCACGGCCTTATAACTGCAGCCATTTTTGGGATTGCTATTGGAACGTTAGCATTTGTCGTCGTATGGGGACTCGAGTCAAAGATGAATGAATTCACTCCAAGGTCAATACTTGGAGGAGGAATAGGGATTGTAGTAGCATCCTTATCCTTTTTTGCATTAAAAGCAGCGCTTGATAGCTTGAGGATACCGTCAAATATTATCTCCTACATTGTACCGATTATCTTTCTTCTCCTGTTTTATCTAGGGATTACAATAGGAGTAAGAAAGGGGTTTGAGATAGATCAAGCGGCTAGAAGAACATACGCTAAGAACAACTATACGACCCCAAAGATACTAGACACAAGCGTGATTATAGACGGAAGGATTGCAGATGTCGCTGATGCTGGATTTATGGAGGGTATTATGATAGTTCCCAAGTTTATAATTAAGGAACTCCAATATATAGCCGACTCCCCCGATCCTCTAAAACGGGTAAGGGGAAGAAGGGGACTCGATGTACTGAAGCGTATGCAGGGGATACCCAACATCGCAATCAAGATCACAAGCCACGATTTTCCACGGGTGAGAGAAGCAGACCTAAAACTAGTTGAGCTTGCAAAGAGCCTAAGGGGAATTATTATCACGAATGATTTCAATTTGAATAAGGTCGCAGGGCTTCACGGGGTAAAGGTGCTTAATCTAAACCAACTTTCCAGCGCGCTTAAGCCGATAGTGCTTCCAGGAGAGACGATGAACATACGAGTAGTTAAAGAAGGCAAGGAAGAAAACCAGGGTGTAGGTTATCTAGAAGATGGAACTATGGTAGTCGTAGACGATGCCAGGAAATATGTGGGTAGGGAAATCGAGGTTTCTGTAACCAGTGTGCTTCAGACCCCTACTGGCAGAATGATCTTCTCAAGGGTTAAAGAAGAAAGCTTGATCTCAAATATTCATGTCTGATCTAAAAGTCACTGCAATAATAGCAGCCGCTGGACTGGGGAAAAGGTTTGGAGAAGTTATAAAGAAGCAGTTTATGCTGCTTGGCGGAAAGCCACTTATAGTTTATTCAATCGAGAGGTTTGAAGAATCAGAGTTAATAAAAGAAATCATCCTTGTCGTATCAGAGGATTCTACCAGCTACTGCCAAAGGGAGATAGTTGATAGGTATCGATTTAAAAAGGTCACAAAAATTATTCCCGGAGGAGAGGAAAGGCAGCATTCCGTAAAATCAGGGTTTGATTCAATCTCAAATGATACCGACGTAGTTATAGTTCATGACGGCGTGCGACCATTCGTAACCGTAAGCCTGATTGATGAGGTTATCAGAGAATGCTTAAAATCAGGCGGGGCTATAGCCGCCATCCCGGTAACCGATACGATAAAGAAATCCTCTGCCAAAAAACATATTGAAGACACACTTTCACGAGAAGCCCTCTGGCTTGCTCAAACGCCGCAGGCTTTTAGGTACGACCTTTTAAAAATAGCTTATGAAAAAACAGCCATTGACGGGTTCCTAGGCACAGACGAATCCTCGTTAGTAGAGAGGCTAGGCGTTCCGATCGGGCTTGTGCCAGGCTCTCAAATGAACATAAAGATCACAACCCATGAACACCTGCTTTTAGGAGAACTAATGCTTAAGGACGGAAGAAAATTATTGAAAATAAACGCCGAGAAGAAAGAGAAAAAATAGGAAAATAGAGGTTTCAATCGGCAAGTTCGCATATTATGAGGAACAATTAATGCACCGTGTGGGCATAGGATTTGACGCTCACAGATTCTCAAAAGGACATAAACTCATTTTAGGGGGAGTGGAGATTCCATTTGAATTCGGACTCGAGGGCCACTCAGATGCAGATGTTCTAACCCACGCCATATGTGATGCAGTTCTAGGGGCTATTGGGGAAAGGGATATCGGGAGTCATTTTCCAGATACCGACCCCAGATATAAGGGGGCATCGAGC
>JAKEHC010000077.1 GCA_022615255.1 Candidatus Dadabacteria bacterium
AGCGAGTGCTCACGGTTTTGCGGTGGTCGGTCATCGGCGCACTCACGAGCGCGGTGATCATGGCCCTTTACCGTTACTACATCATCACGTCGTCCGGCTTCTCGGTTGGATCGGTCCCTATCTACAGCGGGCGCAGGAGACTTGAGGGGGTCTGCTCATAGTACGAGAGGACCTGAGTGGACGAGCCTCTAGTGTACCAGTTGTCGTGCCAACGGCAGCGCTGGGTAGTTATGCTCGGAAGGGATAACCGCTGAAGGCATCTAAGCGGGAAGCCTGCCCCAAGATTAGGTCTCCCGAACCGTAAGGTTCTTAAAGGTCCCTCGAAGACTACGAGGTTGATAGGCTCTAGGTGTAAGCTCTGCAAGGGGTTGAGCTGAAGAGTACTAACCGACCGTACGCCTTAACTGCGAGGTTTGAGAGTCCTCAAAAAATTCGCATGCTAGATAAGCTCAGCACAATATTTGATTGGCAAAGGATTTGATTGCATCCTCATTAATATTTCATAAAAATTCTTGATTGAAGTAGAGGTGTTTAGACCTCGATCTAACCATAGTTAAATAACCCCTTACGAATTTCCTCTAGTATCACTCGTTTAATTACCTTCTCCGGTTCTATTTATGATTATTTTACTATGGTATATACTGATATATACCATGTTTATATATCGCTTGATTCAGGCGCTTAAAAGGAGAAAGGTAAATTACGCAATAGCCGGAGGATATGCTGTAGCGCTTCATGGGGCGGTAAGGGGAACAGTTGATATTGATCTTGTCATTCGGTTATCGAAAAAGAATTTTTTAGCGGCTGACGCTGCATTGAAAGACCTAGATTTACAATCAAAATTGCCACTACAAGCAGCTGAAGTTTATGATTTTCGTCAGGAATATATAAGTAATAAAAATCTAATTGCTTGGAATTTTATTAATTTTAATAACCCTATGGAATCAGTTGATATCATAATTACTGAAGATTTACGAAACATGAAAGTAAAACGAATTCTTGTTGGAGATAAAATACTAAGGTTAGTCTCTATAGAAGATTTAATTAAGATGAAAAAAAGGAGTAGGAGACCACAAGATTTAGAAGATATAAAGGCATTAAGGAGTCTTAAAGAATGAAGGCGATACAATATTTCTCAAAAGAATATTTGGAGCGGTGTAATTCCATGACACCGGAGCAAATCATTCAATTCCTCGAAGATTTTAGAGCTCTCCATTATGATGCAAAGCCCCGTAAAAGCCGTCTGATAAGCATCAAGATCCCTGATAATCTGCTAAACGCCTTCAAAGCCAAAGCTAAAATCCATGGAGTAAACTACCAGACACAGATAAAGAAGTTAATGAAAGATTGGGTGACATAGATAGGTAAGCTCTCTAAATAATTGGAATTACAGATATTAACTGATTAGCAAAAAACATTACAGTTATCTATTGATTTGATAATTACTTACCGATAATTTTTCACCTTATTGATTTCCAGAAACATTTTAACTACACTCCAGAATAAAGAATTTGGATACAAGAAGTTTCTAATAAATTCTTATGTTGAATTACTATAATTGAAAGGAGGTTTATGATAATGCCATCTGAACAAATCAAGAAATATGATGTGGCTTATTATGGTGGGGGAAAAAATATTAGCGCATATCCCTACCGAGCTATAATAGGCTTACGAAGGGATGACAATAGTCTGATTGGCGCAGCATATTTCCATCGTGACCCGGCGACTATGCCTGACACAGATAATCAGGGCCCCTCGGGCTACATCTCTTGTCATTACTTGTGGCAAGATTTTCAACATATTCTTGACATACTCCGGAACGAAAAGCCAGTATATATAGAGTTTGTTGCCGGAATTTGGAATCATGCCTCGATAAGGACATCAATTGAGCCTGTTGGCGAGGGCGAACCAGCCTAGCTCATTTAATGTAGAACCCTTCAGCAATCTGCAGGGTATCAGCATGCAAACAACCAAGCCATCCAGTCATTGCGAAGATATGTAGGGGCTGAACACCGTTCAGCCCAGTTTGCCGAAGGGGAGGGAGCAATCTCAAAAAGACTCTAAGTAAGGTAACGTATTATTTCACCTTATTATACTGTCAAGAAAAGAAAGAGACTGCGGTTAGGACAAGGAGGAGTATTCAATGGCAAACAATGAACCCTTTCTTCCCGAGGCAGAGGTGACTGTTCCAATCATTCATCCGCCTGGATCAGGTAAAGTGGTCGGTGTTCTTCGCGATAAAAGCACTTTCAAGGTGCTCAGTGCTCAGACTGGCGGAGCTTACGCCATTCTGGAGCAACAGATTCCTGCAGGTCATGGACCACCGCTGCATGTTCACCGCCACGAAACGGAGATTTTCTACATCTTGGAAGGGCAGTTCGAGTTGACTGTAGGCGGCCAGAAGATAGCGGCATCGGAAGGGGCAATAGCCGTCTGTCCCCGTAACATGCCACACACCTTCCGCAACATAGGGACGACGATAGGAAAACTGCTCTTGACCGTCATTCCAGGGCACTTTGCAAACTATTTTGTGGAAGTGGACGGCATACCCGATAACGACCGGAATGCTATCAAGGCGCTTTGTGCCAAGTACGGTGTCGAAATTTTGGAATAATAGGGTGCTTAACCAAGCGCTGTAGCCGGCCGGGGCTGCGCTGAAAAAGTTGAAGCTTGAAAAATTGGCATAATGACTGAGCTTTAGTAAAAGGATATAGCCCACTTTATTTCTATTTTTTCAGAGGTGAACATGAAAAAAGAAACTCGTCCCAAATTTCTAGGCGGTGGAAATATAGCCATAAAGGTTCCGCCACATCAGTTTGAGTCAACCATTGTCTTTTGCCGTGATATAATTGGCTTAAAACAGCTTGATCAAGTAGGGCAATCCGTGGTGTTTGAATTCGGCATGAATCGCTTATGGATTGATAACGTTTCATCTATAAGCCAGGCTGAGATTTGGCTTGAGCTTAAAACACCTGATACGGCACAGGCGGCGGCATATCTCAGGGAGAACGGCGTCACTCGATGCGATGAAATTGAAAACTTACCGGAAGGCTTCAAAGGCTTCTGCATTTCAAGCCCTGCTTCGATTATTCATCTAGTTGCAAGTGATGAACAGACCTAACAATAGTTCAACTCTGACAAGCTAAAAGAACGCGCCGGTTTCGCTGTTATTTGTAAAGTGTCTGAAAACAACTTTCCATTTACCTATCTCAGGAAAGTATGCGATATTGCTTCGTTTCTTATCATTTATAGTGCTCATTGCTTACCAAATTTCTGCTATGCCGTCAAACGCTGAGGAAGTATTGAATGCAGTTGGTGTGTCTGAAGGTATATCGTAAAATCTCCAAAATGGTATAGCAGTCTGCGATGAAATCAAAAACAAGATCAGAGTTTTCTTTAACTCTTGATACGGTATTCAGTTGAGTTTAGACTAAGCTTCTAGTGACAATACGAGTCAAGAAATTAAACCATGTATTCATCTCAATCCCTGCAGGTGGAGAAGAAAAGGCGAGAGAATTTTATGGGAAAATACTAGGTCTTGAAGAGATCGAGAGACCAGATGCTATAAAATCAATTACCGTAGCCTGGTATAAGATCAATGACATCCAGCTACATATTGGAGTCGAAAATGAGTTGCGTAAATCAAGGCGACACCTCGCCTTCGAGGTGGAGGGATTAGAGAAGGTTAAAGGGTATATGCTCGAGAATAAAGTTGAGATCAAGGATGGCATACCAATTCCGGGTAGAAATAGGTTCTTTTGTTTTGATCCATTTGGTAATAGAATTGAGCTACTTGAGATGATAAGCTCAAAATAAATGAAAATAGAATAACCATGTTTGCTTGATAAAAAGTAGGAGAATCAACATTATGTCAGAAAAAAGAGAATTTAGGGTTGTGATAGAAGTTACAAAAAATGGCCCCTTAATTGTCAAGAATTTAGATAATCTTAGAAATTCCAGGAATGAACAAATTAAAACGAAACTAACCATTGCCTTATGCCGTTGCGGCCACTCGGCTAATAAGCCTTATTGCGATGGCACGCACGCAACTATTAAATTTTCAGGAGAAAGAGAAACTGATAAACCACTTGATAGAGAAAGGGCGTATGTCGGTGATGAAATAACCATTCACGATAATAGAGCAATATGCTCTCATGCGACTAATTGTGTCAGTGAACTTTCTTCCGTATTCAGCTTGGATAAAAGACCGTGGATCAATGCCAGTGGTGCAGAGGTTGACTCAATTATCAATACAATCAAGGGATGTCCTTCAGGAGCGCTTAGCTATTCAATTGGTGATGGTCACTATAGAGATTACGATAGAGAGCCGATGATTAGGATAGAGAAGAATGGTCCTTATCAAGTTACCGGCTATATTGAGTTAAAACACGAGCTTGATTTACAATCTCCTTCAAGGGAGCATTATACGCTCTGTCGTTGCGGCGAGTCTAAAAACAAACCTTTTTGTGACGGCAGTCATCACGGTATTTGTTTTAAGGATGAAAAGAATTAATATGGAACTGTTACTTAAATAAGTTAAACCTCGTTTAGAGACAATCATGAACCGAATAAACACAAAAATGAGACAGGTAGTAGATTGGAGTGCGGCTGTTTGGGCTGGTGTGATTAGTGGGGTTGTTTTTCTATTGATTAGTATGTTGCTTGCATATGTATATATAGGCAGCCCCTGGGTTATAACTCGTCTCATTGCTTCTATTGTTATGGGCCCGGACGTCCTGCCGCCACCTGCCACCTTTGATGCAACAATCTTTATCGTGTCAGTCATTATTAACCTGATCCTATCAATTGCTTTTGCTTGTATACTTGCTACCATCTTCCATCGTTGGGGCTTGCTGGTAGGGATTATCGGCGGTGCGTTATTTGGCTTAGCCCTATATCTTATTAATTTTTATACCTTCTCTATAATCTTCCCTTGGTTCTTTCTTATGAAAAGCTGGATTATGGTTATAAGTCATGTTGTCTTTGGCGCACTTGCAGGAGGAATTTACGAGGCTCTGGAGGTAGAGGAGTTCGTTCCTATCGAGGAATAATGCTTACGAAGAAATATGAATTCTATGTCTGACTTTTAATGGAGAGCTTTAAAATGAGCTTGAAGGAGCCAATATGTACAGACGAAGGTTAACAACACGAGAGATTTTGAGCCAGCGTGCATTACCCCTGTCTACCCGTCCCACCGGGAGGTCTGGCAAAGCACGCTTGCTCATAGGCATATTGGTTGCCGCTTTTGCCCTCTTTTCTTATTTTAGATCCAGTGTCTATAACCCCGTAACGGGGGAGAAGCAACATATCAATATCACGGAAGACCAGGAGATTGCGCTCGGCTTACAGGCTGCGCCAGAAATGGCACAGCAATATGGTGGGCTACATCCTGACCAGAAGGCGCGGGAAATTGTTGATGCCGTGGGCAAAAAGCTGGTTGCTGAAAGCAAGGCTTCGCAAACTAAATATCCTTTTGAGTTTCACCTGCTGGCGGACGACCAAACTGTTAACGCGTTTGCTTTACCTGGGGGGCAGGTTTTTATTACGGCAGGACTATTAAAAAGACTCGAAACTCAAGGACAGTTAGCAGGCATATTAGGTCACGAAATTGGTCACGTTGTCGCCCGGCATAGCGCACAGCACATCGCGAAACAGGAGCTGACCCAGGGTCTGACCGGGGCATTGGTTCTATCAACATACGACCCTAGTGATCCAAGCAGTCAAGGCACAGCGCAGATTGCCATGGTGGTTGGACAGTTGGTCAATATGAAGTTTGGACGTGATGACGAGTTGCAATCAGATCAGTTGGGGGTACGCATCATGTCTGAAGCAGGTTATGACCCCCGAGCCCTTATGGGTGTGATGAAGGTTCTTGAGGAAGCCACGGGCGGCGCACGTCAGCCTGAGTTTTTCAGCACCCACCCAAATCCTGAGAATCGCATTGAGCGGATTCAGGAGGCGATTCAAAAACAGTTTCCCAACGGTGTGCCTAGCGGCTTGATACCTTAATTATTTTCGTGAGTATGCGGAATCCACTAATAGTTATAGCGGATTTATAAAGAGGCAAAAACATGAATACAAAAATTACTAATTATGATGGAGGCGTTGTCACAGTTCCGCAAAAGGTGGTCCGCCCTGAAAGTGTGGAAGAGTTGCAAGCCATTTTGAGAGATACAGAGCGGTTTCCCAGTCCAGTACGCGCTATGGGTAACTTTCACTCTTTAACTCCCTGTGCATCATCCTCTGGGACAATCGTCATAATGTCTGGTTTAAAGAAAATAATAAACATTGATAAACAAAAAATGACGCTAACGGCTCAAGCAGGACTTCAGCTTGTAGAGGTTGCGGAAGTTCTAAAGAAAAATAATCTACAATTCATGCTAAACATCGAGATTGGCAATATCACTCTGGGCTCAGCGGCATGTTGCCAAACAAAAGATAGTTTGGATGGGGTTGAGTATGGTCAGGTAAACTCTTACGTGACAAGGATTAAATGGGTTACACCGTCAGGCGAGTTAAGAGAAGCGTCTCTGGAAGAAAGCCCTGAGCTGCTCTATCTGATTCGCTCAAGCTATGGCATGTGTGGGATCGTATACGAGGTAACCTTTAAAATCAAACCCCTGGAAATAGTAAGATTCAATTACTTAATTTACGAAATAGATGACCTTACACAAGATGAGGTTTCAGATATTATTTCCGCTAATGAAACCATAGTGTGTTGGACAATAGGACGGACCGTGATTATTCAAACGAGGAATCGAACAGGAGAGCTCAAAAACGCATGGTTAGCTGGGGTAAGGCGATGGGCATGGAGCTACTTTGCAGCATATGTTGGCAAGAACATTCGTCGTTACGCTCCAACTACGACTCTCAAAAACCTCTTACAAAATCTATGGTTTGCGTTTCAAAGATTAACATTCAGTCTTCTCTCCGCAATAGGGGGTTTCTCCTTATATGATTCGGATAAGATCATCAATTATGAAAGAACTCCACAATCTGCCAGGTATGCTTTTACCTTTTGGGCTTTCCCTCGGGGGCAATGGACCGGCAATTTGAAGGCGTACCTGGAATTTAGTGAAAACCACTTTGAGAAACACGGCTTTCGTTGCAACATGCCGTTAGGGTCTTATTTTATCCGACGGGACTCCAGTTCGATTTTGTCATACTCACATGACGGGGATATTATTTCCATTGATCCAATACATGCTTATAGTGACGTAGATAAAGCTGATTGGGAATTTTTCCTTCAGGAGTTTAATTCCTGGGCATACAATCGAGGTGGTATTCCATTATTAAACCAGAGTCCTTTTGTAGGGAAAAAACATGTGGTGTCTGCATATAAAGAGAGGTGGCAAAAACTTAGTGATTGGGTCAAGCAAGTTGATCTAAAAGAGAGAATGCTAAACCCATTTTTCAGAGAGCTTTTACTGTAATAGCACGTTAAGCGTCATTCGATCCAGGCGATGTAACTCACTTCAATTCTAATGGGATAGCGGTTAAGGATATAGCCTCACAAACTTGATCGAGAGGTTTCTGAGAGCGTTGTTCTATAATATTTTTCGCTCCCATTGAATTAGGGAAATACCTTATGTACACTCCCAAAGAAAGGAAAAAGGGGTAAGAATTTCCATATAACACCCTGTATAGGGTGTTATATGGAAAAAATTCCGCCTAATCAATAGTTACGCGGCAAAGTAGAGGAGGCGAACATGAGTGAACTACGGTATCCAAACGAAAGCAGAGAGTATCGCGATGCGCGCGACTCATTGCTTAAAGACGA
>JAKEHC010000078.1 GCA_022615255.1 Candidatus Dadabacteria bacterium
AGGCGACCTTACTTCCTTTTCTCTCTCGAGTTGTATACATTATAATTTGTACAAGAAGAAAGCGTCAATACTGTGGATAAGTTTTCTAAAAAATTTTGAGATTTGAGAAACGATAAAAGCTTGAGAAAAAAAACTATTTCGTCTATACTGCTCTTACTTCCCTCTCGTCGTTCAATGGATAGGACGCAAGCTTGCGGAGCTTGTAATGCAGGTTCGATTCCTGCCGAGAGGATACGATACGAATATGCCATCTCCCCGGCAGGAATCGAACCTGCAACTGCTCTTTGGGAATTGTTTTGCATTTGTGATTTAAGATGGAATCCGATTCTTTTCCCAATAACTCAACTATCCAATCTATATTTCCTTTAGCCGATGTTTGAGTTTTTGCCATTTTTCTGTCCCCCTTATTGTTCTTTTTTATCACAGAGCACAGAGACTCCGGGAAGCTCTTCGCCGCCTAGAAACTCGAGGGAGGCGCCGCCTCCAGTAGATATATGAACAATCTCGCTATCCATTACTTCTGCCTTTCTTATAGCGGCAATAGTGTCCCCGCCGCCTATAACGGTGGTAGCCCCGCGCCATGTGGCAAGCGCAATCGCACGCGCTATGTGTGTTGTTCCAGCCGAGAAATCACTGACTTCAAAAACCCCCATGGGACCGTTCCAGAAAACAGACCCTGTTCCCTTTATCTCCGATGCGTATAAATTCACCGTTTTAGGTCCTATATCAAAACCCATAAAATGCTCAGGAATTTCCTGGTCTACAACCATGCTAGCTTTTCTCTGCTCAATGCTCTCTGAAACCACATGGTCGACTGGAAGAAAAATCTTTTCTTCGTACTCTTTCAGTGATTCTCTTACCCAATCAATCATTTCATCCTCTGTTATAGAGCCTCCAACATTTACCCCCTTAGCCTTAAGGAATGTGTACGCAACCCCGCCCCCAATAAGAACCTTGTCAGCCTTCTCAAGTAGATTCTTCAGAGCATTTATTTTATCCTTGATCTTAGATCCGCCTACTATTACGAGATATGGGTGGTCCGGATTTTCACGAAGCCTAGTAAGAAATTTTAACTCCCTATTCACTAGAAATCCAGCCAGCCTAAGGTCAAAGTGAAACGCCATTCCGTAAGTTGATGCGTGTTTTCTATGTGCTGTGCCAAAAGCGTCGTTTACGTAAATATCCGCAAGTGATGCTATCTCATTTGAGAACTCTGGATCGTTTTCTGTTTCCCCTTTGTGAAACCTTAGATTCTCCAGAAGTATTACCTCCCCTTCTTGAAGCTCATGAACAACCATTTTCACTTGATCGTTCAGTCCGTATTCCAGAAAACTCACAGGCTTTCCAAGAAGCTCAGAAAGACGCAAGGAAACGGGTCTCAAAGAAAGGTCGGGGATTACCATCCCTCTCGGTCTCCCAAGGTGGGAGCCGACTATTATCTTCGCCCCCTTCTCTATAAGATAATCAATTGTCGGGATTGTTCTTCTGATTCTATAATCTTCGCTTATTACTCCGTCTTTTATCGGGACATTAAAGTCAACTCTCAAGAACACCCGCTTCCCTTCAAAAGCAGAATCAGGGAGGTCGGATATAACCATCTTTGCCATTAAAACCTTTCTCCAATAAATTCGATCAGGTCCACAACCCTTGATGAGTATCCGTACTCGTTGTCATACCAGCCCAATACCTTAACAAGCGTGCCATCCACAACTGAGGTGAGAGGGGAATCAATTATTCCCGAATGTGTATCGCCTATAAAATCCGCCGATACAAGCTCTTCATCCACATATCTCAGGTAGCCATTAAGCCCACCCTGAGAAGCCTCTTTAAATTTTTTATTAACCTCTTCTTTAGTTGTCGGTTTTTCCACCTCACATGAAAAGTCGACAAGAGACACGTCAGAAGTAGGAACCCTCATCGCCACCGAGCTCAGCTTGCCCTTTAACTCGGGGAATATAAGCTCAATCGCCTTTGCAGCCCCCGTGCTTGTGGGAATAATGGATAAAGCGGCGGCACGCGCCCTTCTTAAATCCTTGTGCGGAGCGTCGAGTATCCTCTGGTCGTTCGTATAAGAATGAATAGTGGACATCTCTCCCCTTTTAATCCTGAAATTCTCATGCAGAACCTTGACGAGAATCGCAAAACAGTTGGTAGTGCAGGAGGCGTTTGATACAACGTGGTGCTTTGAATTATCGTATTGATTTTGATTTACGCCTAAAACCGTTGTAAGGTCAACCTCGCCCTTGGCAGGCGCAGTGATTATCACCTTTTTTACATTTCCATGGAGATGCTTGGATGCCGTTTCCCTTGAGGTAAAAAGACCGCTTGCCTCGACGACAAGATCGGCTGCTACATCCTCCCAGGGGATCTTTGCGGGCTCCTTCTCAGAAAACGCTCTTATCTTCTTACCATCTACCACAATATGACCATTCTCCGAAGTTACCTCGCCTTTATAGGGGCCGAAAATAGAGTCATATTTAAAGAGATGCGCCAGCGTTTTTGCGTCTGTAATATCGTTAATAGCTACAAACTGCATCCCTTTTCTATCTATGCCTATTCGCAGGACATTCCTTCCAATCCTTCCAAAGCCGTTAATGCCTACCTTGATTGACATTTTATTCCTCCAAGATGGGTTACATGAGGTGTTTTATTTCTGTTATTTCCATCCGATGCACACTGCGCATCGGATACTACATTTACATTACATATTTTGACCGCTGGAGTCAAGGTTTAGTTAAGGCTTGAACCCACTTATAACTTGCATTTATCCTAATTCCCTGATAGTTTTCAAATTCCATGGAGAAGAATAAGATAAGGGTTTCAGTGCTTGGTGCAAGTGGCTACACCGGAAGCGACCTTCTCAGGCTTCTTCTTATTCATCCTGAGGTTGAGATAGCACACATAACAGCCGATAAGCACGCCGGGAAAAACATCTCGGACGTTCTTCCCCATCTGAGAAGCTTCTTAAAGCTTGAGCTTCAGCCCCTTGATGTGAAATCAATCCCGGACGATATAGAGATTGTATTTGCCGCACTTCCTCACGGGGCAT
>JAKEHC010000079.1 GCA_022615255.1 Candidatus Dadabacteria bacterium
AAGATTAAAGCCACTGCAGTTTCAATCGGAGTTGGCATAGTCGAGCCAGACGAGATTGATAAAATTAATATACTCAGAGCGACGCTCCTGGCTATGGAGATCGCAGTTGAGAGATTAAACCCGAAACCTGATTTTCTCCTTATTGATGGAAATATCAGGACTTCTCTTCTAATCCCCCAGGAAACAGTTGTAGGTGGTGATTCTATTTGTTACTCAATTGCGGCTGCTTCCATTATCGCAAAGGTTACAAGAGATTCAATCATGGATGATTATCATAACATCCACCCCGAATATAACTTTAATAAACATAAAGGTTATCCAACGAAAGAGCACTTTAAAGCCCTTAGAAAATTTGGCCCTTGTCTAATACATAGAAGGACTTTTAAGGGAGTTCTGTAAAAATAGAAAACACTTATGTAATCATTCAGATTGTTTTAGACAGAAACTGTATGAAATACAATGAAGTACTTTGATAACAGAAGTCTAGTGATGCATTAAAGGGTAAAAATAAGGATAGATTGAATGAAAAAGATGGTTTTGATATAATTTTGTTAGATAAGGCAGAAGCAGTTGGTGGTGAATGTAAGAAAAACGCACTCCGAATATATTTCTAAATTGGGGGAATATATAGAATACAATGCTTAAATAGTTAATACGCAGTTAGAAGAATGGCTTAATTCGGAATTTGAAGAAACAAAATGAATAACTCTGAATTCTCTTCCGGCAAACACCGACTCGCCGCTATCATGTTCCTTGACATGGTGGGCTACAGTGCCCTTATGTCTAAAAGCGAATCCAATGCCTTAAAATGCATCAAAAAACTTGAGGAAATTCTTAAGTCGAATGTCCCTAATGCCGGAGGGCGACTGGTTAAGTTTCTTGGAGATGGTTCTATGGCAGAGTTTCCAACTGCCTTATCTGCTGTGTCATGTGCTAAGAAGGTTCTGGACGAGATAGCTAAGCTTAACGCTGAACTACCAGAGACTGAACGCTTCAATGTTCGTATTGGTATACATCTTGGCGATGTGGTTGAGGAGAAAGGGGATCTGTTCGGCGATGCGGTCAACATTGCAGCACGTGTGCAGCCTCTTGCAGACCCAGGTGGAATGGCTTTAACAGATGTTGTGCACTCTCAGATTAAAAACAAAATGTCTTTACGCGGTACGTATATACCATGGACTAAACTTAAAAACATTCCAGGAAGAACAAAGATATTCATAGTCTCACCTCCTGGAACGCTTTATCCATTATGGGCTCTCGGTAAACGTAAACCGACTTTGGCAATTGCTACAGCAATAGTCCTATTTATAGCCATAGCAGGGGTTGGGGCATGGTTTGCATCCTATCGTAACACTCCACAAAGACTGGCGCTTCTTTATATCCGAAGCCAAACCGAGAGTGCAAATATGGCACAACTAATTGAAGAGGAGATAAACCATAGCTTCAGTTCTATATCAGGAATCGAGTGGATTGATCACTTAGGGATGTTAGACCTTTTCTCCGAAGTAGGGGTTAAAGACTTGCATGCAATCGAGGAGCTAGAAACCAGTGCCTGTAAGGCTGCCCGTCAGGGTGGACTCGATTATTCTTTAGTTGGACAACTCAAATCCTTGGGAGAAAATCGTTGGCAACTTGACTCTAAAATCATCTGTACCAGTACACGCTCGGTTGTCGGAACATTCTCAATCGAAGGAACTTCTGTTCAAAATATTGTATCTAATCTACAAAGTCAAATTCAGGATTGGATTAAAGAAAACCTTTGAAATCGTTTATCAATCAATTATCAATCCTTGACATTTTTTCAGATTTAATCTAGCTTGTATTCCATGCTTGGTGAGGTGGCAGAGGTTAAACTCCCTGACAAAATTTACTTTAGAATAGGAGAGGTAAGCGAGTATACCGGAATAAAACCTTATGTGCTCAGGTACTGGGAAAGCGAGTTTCAAGAAATCCAACCCATAAGGAGAAAATCTCAAAGGCTTTACGATAGAGAAACAATTCTTCTGATTATGAGAATTAAAAATATGCTATACGAACAGAATTACACAATATCAGGAGCAAAAAAGAAACTAAGGGAAGAGCTAAATCGAAGACGGGTAAGCACTAAGGTGAACGAATTATTACATGAAATCTTAAATGAGTTAAAATCGGTAAAACAAAAGATTGAATAGTATTCCGATTTCAAATAGTTATCCCCGCTATATTAAACCCTAAGCAACGGGGTGTAGCGCAGATGGTAGCGCACCGGCATGGGGGGCCGGTGGTCACCGGTTCGAGTCCGGTCACCCCGACCATTTTTTAAAATTTAACCACGAATTGACACAAATGAACACGAATAAAATGATAATTCTGTATGAGGACCTGTCATACAAAATAATCGGTCTAGCCATGGAAATTCATCGTAAACTCGGTCATGGATTTTAAATTCGTGTTTATTCGTGGTTAAATAATCATATGCCTGTAAGAATTCTCATATCAAACGATGATGGAATAAATTCGGCTGGGCTTGACGCGCTCGTCGAGGTTCTGAAAACGGTTGGCGAGGTGTTTGTTGTAGCCCCAGACCGCGAGCAGAGCGCAGCAAGTCACGCACTCAGCCTTTACCGCCCTCTCCGAGTGGAAGAAATCTCAGAAAACATCTACAGTGTTGATGGCACACCCACAGACTGCATAAACGTGGCAGTAAATGGACTTCTTAAAGATAAAAAACCGGATTTAATAATATCTGGAATAAATAAGGGTGAAAACGTTGGAGATGACATAACATACTCAGGCACAGTCAGCGCCGCTATGGAAGGAACACTACTTGGTTTCCCCTCGATCGCCGTTTCACTCGCAAGCAAGAATGACTTTCACTTCGAAACGGCTTCCCACTATTCCCTTTTGATTGTAAAACACGTTTTAAGAAAGTCGCTTCCCAAGGACACTCTGCTTAACGTTAACATACCAAACCTACCAAAGGGGAAGATTAAAGGGGTTAAGGTAACAAGACAAGGAAAACGGGTATACGGAGAGCCGATAGTCGAAAATATTGACCCAAGAGGGAGAAAATACTACTGGATAGGTGGAAATGAGCTCGGCTTCTTGGACATTGAAAATTCAGATATTATCGCCGTGCACAATGGGTATGTTTCTGTAACGCCAATAAAACTAGACCTGACAGACTATAATTTCCTCGACAGATTAAAGCTAGAGCTAAAAACATAGAACGTGCTTGGAATAATCCTCTCATGAACACCATAATTGGCGTAATAGGCACATCCGAGGCTTCAGACGAGGAGTCCAAAACAGCAGAAGAGGTAGGAAGGGAAATTGCAAGAAGGAAGGGCACCCTTGTTTGTGGTGGATTGAGCGGGGTTATGGAATCTGCATGCCGTGGAGCAAAATCAGAGGGTGGGCTAACTATCGGAATAATCCCAGGTTTTAATGGATCTGACGCAAATCCTTATGTTGACGTTCCTATAATTACTGGGATAGGCGAGGCGAGAAATATTATTGTTGTCCGTTCAAGCGATGCTATAATTGCAATAGGAGGGAGCTTTGGAACCCTCTCCGAAATCGCTTTTGCTCTAAAGTTAGATATTCCAATTATTGGAATAAACACGTGGGAGGTATCGTCAAATATCAAAAAAGCCACAACTCCAAAGGAGGCAGTTGATTTGGCTTTTAGTCTTGCTCGTCCTAGGAGTTAGTGATGCCTGTGTAAAACGCACCCCTCTAACGCAAAAGGACGTAAAAGACTGCATACGTAAAGATCATTTATTTGCTCAAGATCAAACTTATCATATAGTCAGGGAAGGAGAAACCCTTTACAGCATATCAAGAACCTACGGTGTTAATATCGAAGAAGTTAAAAGTATAAATAGAATCGAGGATCCATCACAGGTTTCGGTCGGATTGAGGTTGCGAATTCCCGGACACAGGATCTCGAATTTAATCTGGCCCCTGCAAGGTAAGGTTTCTTCACCTTTTGGCAGAAGAGGATTAACAGGGTTTCATACGGGAATAGATATTCCAGCCCCTGAAGGCGCTCCAATCCGAGCCGTAGCTGACGGTCTGGTAATTGTTAATTCGAAAAAACTCGATGGATATTCAGGATATGGGAAAATTCTAATAATCGATCATGGAGATGGGATAAAAACGCTCTATGCGCACAACGAGAAAAATCTGGTGGATACAGGACAGTGTATTAGAACCGGGGAGATTATCGGAGAGGTAGGCTCAAGCGGCAATGCCAGTGGTTCACATCTTCACTTCGAGGTAAGAAAGGATGGAAAGCCAGTAAATCCTTTAGAATATCTGCCGTAAACTGCCGCTTCACCGAATATTGCCTCTAAAATAGAATAAACCCAATTTCTAGCCAAGAGGAGGGAAATGGAAATCTGCCCAAAAAAGAAACTTGAATGCGAAAGACTTATTAGTAATTATTTTATCTGTGAAAATTCGTGTCTATTAGCGGCTAAATATTATTTGTCATAAGGAGAAAACATATGGAAGACCTCAAGAAATACATAAGAGACATACCCAATTTCCCAAAGGAGGGAATTATATTTCATGATATAACTCCTCTTTTACAAAGCGCAACGGCATTCGGATACGCAGTTGATATGATGGCTGATAAAATTAAGGACAAAAAAGCAGACTATTTACTAGGAATAGAGGCAAGGGGTTTCATTTTTGCATCTGCGCTTGCCTATAAGCTCAATCTTGGTCTCGTGATTGTAAGAAAGCCGGGAAAGCTCCCTTATAAAACTGTAAATGCCTCTTACAACCTGGAATACGGGAATGACGTGCTTGAGATGCATAGGGATGCTATTTCTAACGCCAGCAGAGTCATTTTGATTGACGACTTATTGGCAACAGGAGGAACGGCAGCGGCAGTGGGTAATCTGGTGAGAAGGCTTGGTGGAGAAATAGCAGGATATTGCTTTCTCGTTGAACTCACCGAATTAAATGGTAGAGAAAAATTGAAACCCTACCCTGTCTCTTCTGTGTTAGAATTTCCTGTATGAAACCCATCGGAGTCATATTCAACCCATTCGCCGACATAAATAAGAAGAAAACAGGAGAGCATCTAAACTCGATAAAGAGTATCCTAGGTGAGCAAGCCCTAGTACGAATAACAACCAACACAGAAGAAATCCCGGTTGCCCTAAAAGAGTTTTATAAAGAAGGCATTAAGATACTCGGTATCAGCGGCGGAGATGGGACAATAGATCACGTGCTGTCCTCTTACATAAACCTCTTTGGCAGTGATGACTTGCCAGTTATTGTCCCTCTAAAGGGCGGTACCATGAATATGCTTATGGGTGAGGTAGGTCTTAAACAAGACCAGATAACATCCTGCAATAAATTGATTCAATATCTAAACCAACAAGGCAAGCTCCCTACTGTGGAACGCGGACTCATTAAAGTTATTGATGAGCGGTTTGATTATGTTAATTATTCCTTCACCTGGCTTGACGGCTTTATTTACAAATTCATAAAATGGTACAACCAGGAAGGTGCAGGCGTAAAAGTCGCACTAAAACTAATTCTCAAATCAGGTATTATGTCGCTTGTAGACCTTAACCATGACCTTTTTAAAGAGGTTGAATCTAGGGTTCATATCAATTATGGGAAATTGCCATTTGAAAGTCATATGTTTATGGCTGTATCTACCGTAAAGAGACTCGTTTTTGGTTTTCGAGTCTTTACCGAAGAACCGGAACCAGGAGAGAGATTCAGTGTTTTTTATCTGAGGTTTCCGTTCTTCAAGAAGGCACTTTATAAACTCCCTAAGGTATTATACAGCGGCATTAAATCAGACGCTTCTGGGGACTTCCTCAATCATTCCGCCAGCATAATAAGGATAGAGGGAAACACAGGCTATGCCATGGACGGAGAGGTTTATGAATCCGAAAAGCCCACAAATATAACCCTTGAAGTAGGTCCAAAGGTGCAACTATTTTCCCTTAAAGACGAGAGACCCTAATGGAAAGGATAAGAGTAAAGCTAAAAAAAACAGAAGATAAATCCTATGAGATAATAATCGGAGAGGATATTCTCAAGAAAATACCTCAATTTTTAAAAAAAGAGAAAAGTGCATACGTTTACGTGATAATTACCGACTCCAATGTCACTTCTCTTTACGGGCAGGAACTACTTAAAGTGTTCAAGAACTCAGGGCTAAATTCACATCTCATAGCCTTTCATGCAGGGGAAGCACATAAAAGTAGAGATACCAAGGCTTGGATCGAAGACGAGATGTCAAAGCTCAAAATAGGTAGAGACTCCTGTATTATCGCCCTTGGTGGGGGGGTTGTAGGCGATATGGCAGGGTTTGTAGCGGCAACCTATAATAGAGGTTTACCTTGTATTCAGGCGCCTACTACCCTAGTATCATCTGTGGATAGCTCAATTGGAGGCAAAACAGGTGTTGACACGCCGTATGGGAAAAACCTGATCGGCACCTTCTATCAGCCCTGGAGGGTATATATAGATGTGAGCACATTAAGAACATTACATGAAAAAGAAATAAGAGAAGGTCTTGCCGAGATTATAAAATACAGTGTGATTAAGGACGAGAAGCTCTTCGAATACCTCGAAAAGAATATTGAGCACGTTTTCTCTTTTACCACCAAGGTTCTTATTCATATTATAAGAAGGTGTTGCGAGATAAAAGGAGAGGTGGTTGAGCTCGATGAAAAAGAGTCTAACCTGAGAAAGATCCTGAATTTCGGTCATACAATCGGGCATGCGATAGAAAATGCCTCCAATTACACAATATCCCACGGAGAAGCCATATCAATAGGGATGGTAATAGAGGGAGAAATAGGTGTGGAGCTGGGATTTTGGAACAAGCTCGAATTTAAGAAATTATTAGCCCTGCTCAAACGAGCCAGGCTGCCAGTGAAACTTCATAAGCCGCTCGATATAACGCGCATTATTGATACAATGAAGCTTGATAAGAAAGCCAGACGGGGAAAAATAGAGGTGGTTTTACCAAAAAAGATCGGCGAAATGGCACAAGTTAACGGAAGTTACGGAATCAGGATTGAAGAGGAATTGATAAGAAGGGTCCTTAAGTTGTAGGGACAACCCTTGCGGTCGATTACTTTGGCAGGTTTAAACCCTGCCCCTGCATTTTAATTTTACTTTACGTTCTTTCTTACCCTTCTCCTCAGCGTCCTAAGACCAATCGCAAACACGGGAATCAGTATAATAAGGAAATTATCCGCAGTCGCTTCAATCTGAACGGGTCCACCGATTGCACATCCATTACCACCATCTTTACCGGTTGGAGGGGGAACAATATCCATACCAAGAACAGCAAGGCTACGCGGGTCAACGCCTAAATCGCCCTGAGCAGCAGCCCCAAAATCACTAAGAAGCGTCCTGTTACCATTAGAAGGGTCTACCCTGAATAGTGCACCTTGTTGACCCATTCCGGCGCTTAAGTCTGCTACCAGAATGTCGCCAATTAAATCTATTGCAACGCCAGACGGGTCACTTCCTGTAGTGCCCTGTGCAGGATCGCCGAAGTCGCTAAGAAGCATCCTGTTACCATTAGAAGGATCTACTACGAACAACGCCCCATTATCAATTGGTCCGAGTCCAGCATCGTTGTCAATCACGAGAATATCGCCACCTGAATCTATTGTAACGCCAATTGGGTTTTCACCCAGAGGACCCTGAGCGGGGTCTCCAAAGTCGCTGAGAACTGTCCTATTTCCATTAGCAGGGTCTACTCTGAATAGAACTCCAAGACCCCCTGTCCCGGCGCTAGTGTCAATCACCAGAATGTCTCCGCTTGTATCTATTGCAACGCCGAATGGGCCAACGCCCAGGGGACCCTGAGCGACGTCCCCAAAATCACTGAGTAGCGTCCTGTTGCCGCTAGAAGGGTCTACTATGAATAATTCTCCAGCAATTACCAGTATGTCACCACTTGAATCTATTGCAATACCACTTGGGTCATCACCCGTAGGTCCCTGAGCGGGATCGAAAAAGTCGCTAAGAACTATCCTATTTCCATTAGCAGGGTTCACTGAAAATAGCATATTATTATCACCCACCAGAATGTCTCCGCTTGTATCTATTGCAACGCCTCCCTGTCCATTGCCAAAGCCATCACCGATAGAACCTTGTGCAGGGTCTCCAAAATCGCTAAGAACCATCCTGGCCCCTGTACCGGGGTCAACTAAAAATATCGCCCCAAAATTATTTGTCCCATCCCCCTGGTCTCCCACCAGAATGTCCCCTTGGCTTAACTGGGCTTGGGCTGAACCTGTCCATAAGCCCATTAAAAGAAGAGTCGTTAAAAGCAATCCAAGACACCAAAACGCCTCCACTTTCCGCTTCCCAAATCTCCCCTTTTTACTGCATCTATGTGTATTCATATCATCACCCTCCTTGTTTGGTTTTTATCCTTCTGCAGGGACGATCCTTTCGCCCTTCTTCTCAATTTTATTTCACAGTAGAGACGCCATAAATGGCGTCTCTACAAAAAGAAAATGATGCCCAAAACAGATTTATCCTCTACAAACCTCCAAGGGATTTCCTTTCAAACCCATGCGCCGTGTGTTATTTGCGGATAGATAGGTGAAGTCTAAATTCAGGGTTACTCCATTCCCTTTAAGAAGATAGACACGAATTAAGCCTACAGGTGTATTTAATAACGAAGAGTTATAAAATTTATGGAATGCGGAGGGAAAAACTCTATTTTTACCTTCTTTAAAGTACCCTGCCACACCAAGGGTCCTCCTTCTCCTCCCCCATTTCAATATCATTGTATAACGAGCTAAAGAGTAAATCAAGAGATTTCTTCATTTTTTCTTATGCTATCCTATTTCACTCATTATTTGTGAAGAATTATGCGTAATATGAACACCTTATCTCCTATCCTAGATGTGACGGAGTA
>JAKEHC010000080.1 GCA_022615255.1 Candidatus Dadabacteria bacterium
ACTGTTGAGAGTATTAATGGAAATCAGCAAAAGGAAAACCACCTCTCTCAGAATTACCTGCCTAAGAAGACAGATTTAATGATGAAAAATAAACAATTGGACGTAGCAATAACCGGCAAGAAGGTTATCGGTGATGAAGAGAAAGAGCTTTACGGGAAGATAAAGGGGAACTGGCCAAATTACGAGCTAGAGTTTATTAATCCTGAGGGAGAGATTAAAATCGTTCTTAGCTATAAAGGCGCAAATATAGTATGGTGGGCAGATATTCCAAATCTATTTACCTACTTCGCCTCCTTTGGAAGATTTGACGGGAAGATAATTTATAAAAGAGGAACAAAAAACGATGACATTCATAAGTTAGTGGATAAGGATGAGGTCTATCCAATAAAGGGCAGCGGATGTTTCGAACACGGTTTTGCATCTAAGCCATTCGATTATGACAGTCTGTGGCTCCCCATCAGGCTTTTAAAGAACGTTTTTCCTTCCCTTAAAACTATTAGATACCACTATGAGCTCCTTATAGGTGACGATGACCTCAAAGGCGGTTTTATGCATGCAAGGGGTTTAGGGATAGATTTTAGGAATAGAGGCGGTCTTTTCCAGAATTCCAATTACAAGGAGATTAAAAGCGTAGAGATTAAATACCTAGATGATCCAAAGCCCGATCTAGTGGATACACATTGTTCAGGAGAGCCGCCCGTAAAATTCTACAGGAGGTGGAAGGTCAAGGCGCGAACGAATGATGGGATTCTAGAATATATTGGAACTAGAGAGTGGCCCCCCGCTTCTATTGGCAGGAACATGATCTACTATAATTTTTCATATGAGGGAACGTATAAAGGGCAAAGTATCAGCGGCAGAGGATATGGTGAGTACGTGCATATTTAATTATATAAGGATTTATCGGAGGCAAAATGAGCGAGAGCTTCTATAAAAGAATGTTCTTGATCGGCGCACTATGGAATATCCTTGGTGGAGCATTTATCCTCTACTTTACCGGGTGGATATTTTCTACCGCCAATTTGACAATACCAGAGCCCCCTGCCTATTTTCACTCATGGATTGCCCTTTTTGTCACCTTCGGTATCGGTTACTTCATGGTTTATAGAGATATGTACAAGAATAAAGATATTGTGATTCTTGGCATAATCGGAAAGCTCTCCTTCTCTCTAATCTTCATCTACAACATGATTGCTTACAGTGGGAAGATTCCGCTTTTTTTTATTATCCCAGTTATAGGCGATCTGGTGTTTGTGGTGTTATTTGTAAAATTTCTTTTATTTGCGAGGAGCAATAGAAAATAAAGTAGAGACGCAAAATTTTGCGTCTCTACTAGAGAAATTTGAAAGTAATGGAAACAAAAGTAAAGATTTAAGAAACCAAATCGCTTCGTTAGCCTAGAAAAGGAGAGTAATGAAACAACATTACGATATAGTTATTATCGGCTCGGGCTTTGGCGGGTCAATCACAGCTTACCGATTGGCTGAGGCTCAGAAGGCAGCGGGTAAGAAGGTTTCCATTTGCGTCCTAGAACGTGGTAGGCGCTACAACGTGGGCGAGTTTCCAAGGGATGTATCTAAATCTAAAGATTGGTGGTGGCGGAATGGAGGTAAGTGTGGTTGGAAGGGATTGATGGAATTCAAGTCTTTTGACAACATAAGCGTACTAGTTGGAAGCGGGGTTGGAGGGACATCCCTAATATATCTAGATGTCCAGATAAATGCCTTCGCAACAACCTTTGACATAATCGGACCAGAGGGTCAAAGGCGCTGGCCATCTGCAATACGCGGATGCCTGCCCGAAGAACCACATGGAGGCGGATTAGAAAACATGCTTCCATACTATCAGAGGGTTTTTGATATGCTTCACCCCACTCCAATACCAGATCCCCCTCTCAAAACATTAGGCTTGAAGGCTGGCGCAGAAGGGACAGGTGAATCCGATAGGTTTACACTAGTTGATCTGGCGATTTACTGGGGCAAGAAGGGGAGCGAAAAAGGAGTTTTTGATGAAGACCCATATGGGCGCGGAGGCCCTCCTCAGATTGCATGCTCATATTGCGGAGAATGTTTTATAGGCTGTAATACCCATTCAAAGAACACGCTTGACCTCAACTACTTATGGCTTGCTCAAAAGGCAGGAGCCGAGGTTTATTCCCAGCACAAAGTCGTAAAGATCGAGCAAAACACCGATAATCATCCCGTTCATCCAAATGGATACACGGTGCATTATGAGAATTTGAGGTGGAATCTTTCGGGCGCCGTTTCCTCAAAGATACTTATCCTAGCTGCAGGTAGTCTAGGATCTACAGAGCTTCTCTTGCAGTCTAAACACGGCTACGAACGGAAACGTAAGAAAGTGGGTCCTACCCTGCCGAACATAAGCGACATGTTAGGAAGGTATTTTTCAGGCAACGGCGATTTCGGGGCAGGTGGTTTCGAAACCAATCGTGCAATGAACCCGATGGTCGGTCCTACTATAACTGCAGCCGTAGATTGCAGAGATAAGCTAGGCGGGCACGGATTTCTTATAGAAGACGGCGGTTTCCCCGATATACTGAGGGCTAACTTAAGACGGCTTCCGGGTGGATATGCTATTGGTAAAAAACTGTTCGATTTTTTAGGGAGATTTTTGAAAAAAAGCGGCAACACCCTGTTGGCTCAGGAAATCTTTAATCGCTTCGATTTTGATGCCGTAAGGGATGCCATTCTCTATCTCGTTATGGGAATTGATTCAGCAGACGGCAAAATGTCAATTGATGAAGAGGGTAATCTGGATATTAATTGGAGTAATGAGAACAGTATGGAGTTTTTTAGAGAGGTCGAAAAAGCGCTTAGAGAAATAACAGAACTAAAAACCGGGCTTGACGGCAATTTGATGTTTAACCCAACCTGGTCTGCAAGGCGGCATCTGATAACAGTGCATCCATTGGGCGGTTGTCCTATGGGGGACAATGATACAAAAGGGGTAGTTGACGCGGGGGGTCAGGTTTTTAACTACCCTAACTTATATGTAGTTGATGGAGCCATTGTGCCATCGGCTTTAGGACCTAACCCTTCAAAGACCATAGGCGCTCTGGCAGAGATGATATCAGAAAAGATTATCGAAAAAGGCATCTAGATTGAAATGCCCTACTTGTCTTTTGGAAATCTAAGTATATAGTTTACTAACAAAACCCAAATGCGCTTTTTGGAGCCTTTACGAATTTCCCCGATATATTAATCTTTTAAATAAGTTATATATACTATTTAAAAGATAAATACCTTTTTATTTAAATATTGCATCTAATAACAAACATAATATGGTTAAATACACTTCAAAAGCGCTAATTTTAATTCTAGTTCAAGCCATTGCCATAATTTGGACTTCCAATTTTGGTTATACACAAGGCTTTAATGTAGAAGCCTTGTCAGAGCAAGTTCGTGAACACCTTAGAAACAGAATAGACAAAGAGCTTCAGCTGACGAATAATGTAAATGAAGACGAATTCATCTACATATCTGCGCTCCTCACCCGTTTCTATGCCCGTCGAAACTACCTTCCTGCATGGATTAACTATGACGGCACTTCACCGCAAATAGATGCCCTTATAAAAACGATTCGTGAATCTAGCCGCCAAGGGCTAAAGCCGGATGAATATAATCTCGGGGCAATCGAGTATAAATTAAGAGAGTTACGTCAAGCTCAAGAAAAGGCTACTCCAGTTTATTCATCAACGTTAATCAGCCTCGATTTAATGCTTACTGAGGCTTTTTTCACCTATAGTTCTCATTTATTAGATGGACTTGTAAATCCTGAAAGGATTGAAGCGGCCTCGTACCCCAACCGATATGAGGTAGACCTTGTATTCCTTCTTAAAACTGCCCTTGAGTCAAACACTGTCGAGAAAACCCTATCCAGCCTTATTCCACAAGATCAAATGTACATAAGAATGCAAAAGGGACTAGCCCGCTATCAAGATATTTCGACGAGTGGTGGGTGGAATTCAGTCCCCGATGGACCGAAATTAAAAAAAGGCGACAGCGGAGCTCGTGTGCAGGCATTACGCAGGCGACTCATTGCCGAAGGGTACGTTGACCCGATTTTAAGTAACAACATAAACATATTCGATGATAAATTAGAGCAGGCGATTAGCAAATACCAATATAACCACGGTCTAAAAGTAGATGGTATTGTCGGTCGTGATACTATAGCCTCGCTTAATATTCCAGTGGATGAGCGGGTCCGCCAGATCGAGCTTAATATGGAGCGACTCCGCTGGCTGCCCAGAGACCTAGGTAGACGTCATGTATTTATCAACATTCCTAACTTCGAATTAGACTTTGTTGAAAATGATAAGACTGTAATCACTATGCGAGCAGTTGTAGGTAAATACTCCGATCCCAGTCCAATCTTAAGCAGTGAAATCACTTATCTAGTGCTAAATCCGTCATGGCATGTCCCATCGAGCATCGCTACATCTGAAATACTTCCTCTAATCCGAAAGGACCCCTCCTACCTAGCCAGAAACAATATTAAGGTTTATACAATTGTGGACGGCAATAGAAGGGAAATTAACCCAGAAACTGTTGACTGGACCCAGGTTAGTGGAAAAAATCACAATTATAGATTCAGACAAAGGCCGGGCTCGCAAAATGTGCTAGGTCGTGTGAAATTCATTTTTCCTAATCCCTTTGATGTCTACCTCCACGACACATCCTCCCCGGAGCTTTTTGGAAGAAGCACACGGACCTTCAGTCATGGCTGTTTGCGTGTGCAGAAACCTGTTGAACTTGCAGAGTACCTCCTGCAAGGCGATCCAGAATGGACACGCGACACTATCCTCGGCGCTATCAATAAACGTGGAGAAAGAACCGTGTGGCTAACAGAGCCAATTCCAATACATATAGCCTATTTAACGGCATGGGTTGACGATAATGGCTCAATCCAGTTTCGTAATGATATATATGGGCTTGACAAGGTGCTGAATGAGGCGCTTTACAAGCGTGATAAAGCCCTCTCCCTTAGCGATGAATCCTCTCATTAGGAATCTGTAATTTTACACCAATGCGAGATATACAAAGGGAACGTAAATGAGCCACTCGCTTTTTTAACATTCATCATACTCTATATATTTAAAAGTATAATGATTTTATTTAAT
>JAKEHC010000081.1 GCA_022615255.1 Candidatus Dadabacteria bacterium
AAATATGACTAGAGAAATGATGCAAAAAGAGATGGGAGAGGTTTCAGAGATAGCAACCTCTCTTAGAGAAGCGCTCGGACATGAAATCGAGAGAGAGAAGTTCACAGCTGATTTGATTGGCGAGCTTGAGGTCTGGTATCAAGAATTTTTGCAAGTAGGAAAGTCCCGGATTATAAATGAATGGATGAAAAGGTGGGGAGCAATTAACCGCAGGGTGCTGGTCAGGTTTGATGGAAGGGAGATTGAAGGAATCGCTTCCGGAATTGATGAAAACGGGTATTTACTTGTAAAAAAGAATGATGGAACTATGGAGAGGATAATAGCAGGGGATGTGATTCTTTTGTAATTTGGAAAGTAAGATACCTTGTAATGATTTATTGGTGCTATTTGCTCTTGATAGTGGTATAACAGAGGATAAGTTGATCGATTGCAACTTGGTAAAATTCTATTAGTTAGATTAGGTCATTAAGGGGGTTAAAAGTGAAATGATAACGGATACCTTAATTAAAGGTGTAGACCATGTTGCTATTGTCGTCGGAAATATGGATAGATCCATAAAGTTTTACAACGAGATTCTGGGACTTAAGATACATCACGATGGAAGAAAAGAAGGGGGTAGTAAAAAATCTTTTCTGGGCAGCCGATCAGAGACTTTAGTCGCTTTAACAGAGGATGAAAATCGAGGTAAATCGGGTGCTCAATTTGTTGAAGGTGTAGCGCATATAGCCTTTAGTGTAGATGATGTAGAGAAAGCAAGCAAGCTTCTTAGAGAGAAAGGGGTTGAGTTTATAGAGGAAAAAATGGATAAAGATGGGAAGAGAAAATCCTACCACTTCTTTGACCCGGATGGGCTTGAATTAGAAATTTATGGTAAAACTGGACAGATAATACCTCCGTATTAGAAAATATTGGGTTTAGATCGAAGCTATAGGATACCCTAGATTTAGATTTTTTAAGTTAGCATAACTCCGATATGCACAAAATCAGAAAATGTGAGATCAAGAAAGATCAGTTTTTGAATCCATTTAATATACTTGCCATTTCATCTTTAATGCTATGCATTAGCTCTGACCATTTACGTATTGTCGAAATATCGTTTGTTGGAAGGGTCTTTTTAATTAAAATTCCTGAATTTGTTAGCTCGACTTGAAAGTTATCATAATCACCCCTTAGCAGATTCCCAAATTTATGAATTGCCTTAATGCTTTCTCCTTCTTTTCCATCGAATCTTGAGACTAAAGTAACCTCTTCATCAAATCCCTTAAATACTACGTTCCATAGAGTTGCACTCGACTCTAAGCCGAAGGAGAGATCAACTGAATCCAACATTGGTTTTACCTTATCCATAGCTAAAGTAGAAGATCAGGTTCTAATCCTCTTAGAGAAATACCATTGTATATAAAAGAAACTGTATCTTTAAAATAACCCCTGTTCTGGGAGCCTGCTCTCTTTAGGCAAGGTTTTTAAAGTAAGCTTCCTACAACATGATTCGTGTTCATTGTAGTGTTGTTTCTTGTTTGGTCTGCGGTATCTTTGGGAGCGTGTTTACAACAGGATTGAGCAAGCAGGAATGCGAGAATCAATGACACCGCTAGTATTGCTTTCTTCATTTATAAACCTCCATATTTTTTCTTTTTACGAAAAAAGTTTATATAAATTGTCAACAATTACAACTGACCATTTAAATTTTCAATACTCTTCTTTGCTCTCGTTGTGAATTGTGTATACGCTTCTTGCTCTGATGTTAGTTTTAAAAAAGTCCTGTAGTTTTCTATTGCCTCTCTGGGGCTATTTGAGAGCTCTAAAGCATGCGCAAGGTAGTAGTAAGCCTCGGGATTATTTGGATTGATTAAGATCGCTTTTTTCAGTTGAGCAATAGCGTCTTGATATCTATTCATGTATGAAAACGTTATACCGAGGTTCATATATCCCGCCGAATAACTTGGGTCGAGCTGAATTGCCTTTTGGTACTCAGCTACAGCATCGCCAAGATAGTTTTGAGTCCTAAGCGAAGTTCCAAGGAAGTTGTGCAGCTGAGGTGAGTCAGCAAGTTCAACTGCTTTCTTAAAATGCTCAGTTGCCCTTGCGTAATTACGCTTCTTAAAAAGGTAGGCTTTTCCTAAATCAAGGTGAGCCATGACGAGCTTGGGGTCTAACTCTAGTGCCTTTGCAATTAGCGGGTTATCTGGGTCTCTCCCAGAGGCAGCCCAAAGTATATAATATGCTTCTGCGTCGTTAGGATCCCTCGTAATTAAACGGTTTGCTGTGGCTTCTGCATCCTTTGATCGCTTTAGATGAAGGTAATTTAAAGCCAGGGCTCGCTGTGTCTCTTTTGTATTTGCGCCGTACTTTAGGGCTTTTAGCATATTTTCATAAGACTTGTTATAGAATTCCTCGTAGTCTTCTTTTACCTCCATTTTATAAAAACCGATAAAGGAATAAAGCTCTCCAAGGCCTGCGTAAGCAGGGGCGAACTTTGGGTCTGCTTTAATCGCCTCATTGAAGTACACTACTGCGTCTTCAAATCCTTTAGGTGTAAATTGGAGATATGATATTCTCCCTTTCTCATAGAGGGGAGCTGCGCTTGAATTTTGCAGTTGGGATATATCTTCTTTGGATTTGGCTAAATCCTCAGTTCCTAAGACAAGCACTGAAATAAATAAAAGCGTATATAGAGTGGATATCTTTTTTCCTTTCATTCTTCAAAACCTCCTTTATACTATTTACATGAATTTAAACCTATTATCAATAATTTTGAGAGATAAATTTTACTGTTTCTTTAGCTATGGCTTCATAAACCCCTTCAGTAATATACCCGCTTTTCAGAAATCCTATTGTGCTTAAGCCGCTTACTTCCCCGCTTGTGAGTTCATTGCCCGTTGCCTTGTCTAAAAGCCATATGTGGACTGTGAGAGATGCCTCTCCGAATTTTAATGCTCCACCCTCTTTCTTAAAGCTTTTTCCCGATTCATATCCCACTATCTCACCTACTAACACAAGGGTTAGCTCTTGAGGTATGTTTTCAATTGAACCACGCTCTATTTCCTGAAAGCCGACGTTCTTAGAAATAAGCTGCTTTGTTACCTCGTCCGGAATCCTAGTCAGAGCAGCATTTGGAACATTTGGGATCTCCGTCTCAAGGTCTGGAATCTCAATCGCCTTATATTTACCAAGCTTTGGGTTTTGTGGATTAAAGAAAGAGGTCATCTTTAGAGAGCCGCATCCGGTAATTGACAAAAGAAGTAGAAACAAAATAGAGAGAGAAGAACCTATGAATTGGTTTTTATTCATCGTTTTCCCCTTAGCGTAGTGTGGATGTCATGAACCATTGGAATTAAGTAACTTGGGATTATAATTTAACCGTTATTAAATTAACATACAATTTACCATTTTTGTTATAATTTATTTGGATAGGCGAATCATAATCTTAGATGAACTTAAAGATAAATAGCTTGAAGAAGATTGACGGTGTTTTTGGGAGACTCGCCTGTTTAGTCGCAAAGGCTTCCGTAAAACCAAGGAAGGATCCTGATTTTATCCCCAAGGCATCTTCTGAGAAGATAAAAATCCTTGTAATTCGACCAGGTGGTATTGGAGATGCCGCGCTTCTTTATCCTGCTTTAAGGGTGTTGAGAGAATTTTTTAAAAATGCCCAAGTAGATCTTTTGGCTGAGAAAAGAAATGCTGGGGTATTAATGAGTTGTCCATATGTCGACAGGGTGTTTCTGTATGACTTCAGACCACCGATAGACCTTTTTAAGGCAGTTCGGACAAACTACGATATAGTGATTGATACGGAGCAATGGCACAGGTTAAGCGCCGTATTTTCATATTTGACTAAGGCGCCGATAAGAGTGGGGTTCTCAACGAATGAAAGAGGAGGGCTCTTTTCTCATCCTGTTTCATATAGCCACGACGATTATGAGGTTAGGAGCTTCTTCAACCTGGTATCAGCTATAACAGGAGAAAAATACGATTTTGATGAAAATGAACCGTTCATTAACCTTGACTTGGGTCTCATTTCTAAAATGGAGCCTAAGGTTATGGGATTTAGAAAAGGGCGGCGCGCCCTTATAGGTGTATTCTCCGGAGCAACGATCCCGGAAAGAAGGTGGGGAATTGTTAATTTCGCTCAAGTTTCAAAAAGATTATCTCGTGAAGGTATAGGAACAGTGGTCGTCGGTGGCAGTTCAGAGGTGAAGGATTCAGAAACGTTCGAAGCGATTGCTGGGGAAGATAATGTCCTTAATTTAGCTGGGAAAACGTCTCTTCTAGAAACTGCAGCAATAATCTCCAAACTTGATTTATTCTTATCAGGCGACACTGGGATCATGCATATCGCTTACGGCGTAGGAACCCCAACGGTATCACTATTTGGTGCAGGGATTCAAAAGAAATGGGCGCCTATCGGTAGCCATCACGTAGTGATAAACAAAAACCTATTTTGTAGTCCATGTACGAGGTTCGGATACACCCCTAAGTGTCCCTATGAAATCAAATGCCTCAAGGATATAACTATAAATGAGGTAAAGGATTCAGCATTGAGGCTTCTATCTCAATTGAGCAAGTGAATTGACCAAGAGCGCGTTACTCTTTAAAACAATGTAGCAGTATTTAGCTATACACCTTTTTCTTCAAGCCCTACCGGAAGCTCGCCGTAGTAAGGAGAGTTCTTATCCTCATAAAGGGCTTTTATGTGCTCTTTCGGCATATCAGGAAGATCCTCTGTAAATCCAAACATCCTACAGATACTTTGCACCTCTTCATCTCTTCCTGGAAGCGGGTCCATGGGCTGAATCAGCCTTCTCTTTTTTAGTTCTTCTTTAACCGCGGGGTCTTCTTTTAGTGGGTTTCCGTATTCGTTCAAGTGAAATAACCTGTCAAAACGCTTTCTCGGTCTTTGTCCAGGGGATTCTGCAGCATATCCTACAGCCATAAGCCATATTGGGACTACGTTCTCCGGTACCCCTAATACCATTGGAAACTCAGCGGGCTTTCTCCCGGTTGCGAGAAGGCAGCACCCAAGCCCAAGCTCAGTTGCTACAAGAAAAGCATTAGCTATAGCCTGTCCTGCCTCAATCCTGAGTAGTGCCTCAGTCCTTTCACGCGGAAAGCTCATAAGCCGCGGGTAGGTTACCTCCGTAAGTAGCTTGTATGTCCAGCCATGCGCCACGCTTACAGCCCTTGCGGGGAAAAGCACTGCAAATGATTGAACTAACTCCTTATACCATGCGTCCAGATTTAACAGCCATGCGATCACAATAGGGGCTTGACGGAGGTGTATCTCATTAAACGGTGATGCACATTCTATAATCTTCTCGAATTTGTCCTTTGGATACCTTCTCTTATCAATCACTATTGCCTCAGTTGAGCCGCAATTGCCCTGGCATGATGCATACCTCGCGGCTTGAAGCATCATCTGAATCTTCCATTCTTCCACAGGCTTCCATGGCTTGAAAAACCTTATACTCCTTCTTGATCCTATCGCTTCCATTAATTCCATTTCATTAACCTCCTTTTTTCTCAATTAAAGCAGTATTTCATATTAATGTCAATGTTTAAGCTGAACCCTTCGAATAATTTCAAATATTTTTTAAAATATTACTATAAGAAATAAGCCAAATCTGTTATGAGGGAGAATTATATGATTATAAGCCGTAGAAAGTTTGTTAATTCCATCGGAATAGCAAGTGGAGCAGTCTTGCTAGCACATTTTTCCTGCGCAAAGAGACCTGTAGGACCGGTCATTTACCCAGAAGACTGGGAGCGAGTTAGAAGGCAGTTTGACCTTGATTGGGACTATGTGCACATGTCTTGTTTTCACTTAGCTTCTCATCCAAAACCTGTAAAGCAGGCAATTGAAAGGCACAGGGAAGGTTTAGATGAAAACCCTCTTCGTTATTATCGTGAGAATGCTGGAGTATGCGAAAAAAGGGTAAGGCTTGCTGCAGCTTCATATCTTAACACTGATTATTCTCAGATTGCCTTAACAGACAGTACCACAATGGGGCTGGGTCTTATATATACAGGGGTAAAGGTCAGAGGCGATCAAGAGATCCTAACGACTGAACACGAGTACTATTCTACCCTGGAGTCTCTCAATTTGAGATCGCTCAGGACTGGTGCAGAATTACGAAAAATACGACTGCACAACGGAAGCTTTAATACATCTATAGACGAGATAGTGGACAATATTTACAGTTCAATCAACCCCAGGACAAGGGTTGTTGCCCTTACCTGGGTTCATTCCAGCACTGGGCTTAAGATACCTGTTAGAGAGATTGGAGAGATAATATCAAACACCAATAAGTCTAGAGTAGATGATGATAGAATCCTACTTTGTATAGATGGTGTTCACGGATTAGGGGTTGAGAATATAAATATAGAGGAGCTTGGGTGCGACTTTTTCTCAGCCGGCACGCATAAATGGATGTTTGGACCGAGAGGGACTGGAATACTATGGGGAAGAGATGATGCTTGGAATAACGTAGTTGCTACGATCCCAACATTTTCGGGAAGTGGCACAGCCGGTCAAACAATGACCCCCGGAGGTTTTCATTCATTCGAGCATCGTTGGGCGCTGAACGAAGCTTTCGATTTCCATAGCAGTATTGGCAAGGAGCAAGTCGAGAAGCGCATCCATCAACTCAACACTCAGCTTAAAGAGGGACTTAGAAACATGAGAAACGTTAATTTACACACGCCCATGCCAGAAGAATTATCCGCAGGCATCGTTTGTTTTGAAGTGAATGGGTTCACTCCAAATGAGGTGGTGAAACGACTGGAGGATAGATATATTATCGCAACCACAACCCCCCGCACGTATAAGGAAAGATATGTTAGATTAGCCCCGGGCTTATTGAATAATCCTTCAGAAGTCGAAAGAACCTTGGCTGTAATAAGAGAATTGTGAGAAAGTAGCTGATCCACTCTCCGATGCTTGATTTTTATTAAAAAAATTACGGTAAAAATGGTGGAGCAACCCTTTTCATTTGATTTGAAATAAAGTCAGGAATGCGACCTACTGATATTGGATGATGAATGATAAAATTGAAAAATCGAATGGCATGATCCCATGCCATTCGTTAGGGAAAAGTTTTACCTATTGACATCCGAGGCCTTATAAGTGTTATGTGGGTGAGCACGGCGTAGTCAAGTGGTGTCTGCTTCTACCCCACTGCCGTCATTGACGGGAGCGTGGACTCATGCGCTCAAGCCATGCTGTGAGCCTTGATCTTTCG
>JAKEHC010000082.1 GCA_022615255.1 Candidatus Dadabacteria bacterium
ATTTGAACCGTTTGCTCGAAAAGTTGTCTGAGAGGTATGATTTTCATTTCCTGGATCTGTACCCTGTCTTCAAAAACTCCGATTATGCTTCACTGTTCTATACGATTGACGGGCACTATACCGTCGACGGACACATTCTGGTGGCCGAAGAATTATGCAAGTTCTTTCAATCGCAAGAGATTCTCGGAGCTATAGGAATTGAATCATGTGATGTTGACAAAGCAGCCGTTTACGAGTCAATCGAGGAATTCAGACACTGCAGCTTTAACAACACAAACAAGGGACTGTTCCTGGGCGGTGAATGTTTTCCTAGAGAATGTAACCATGCGGGACAAAAGGTAGAATGTATTACCGATGCAGGGCAGTCTGGTCGGCAAGTGTGTAGGGATTTCAAAGGGTGGGGCACAGTTTTATCAGAATGCAAATAGCCGACTCACAACGGAGTGGATTGGCGAGGGACTTTGGCAGCTGCCGTCATCCCACCGGCCAAGCCTAACCACATGAAAAATGAAAGCTTGAGTTATTATTATAGAAGAACAAAAATCTACTTAAGGGTTGCAAGATTAGACCATTGGTTCAAGAACATTTCCGTATTGGTAGGAATAATCGCAGCGATTGCTTACAGCAAAGTTTCAATTGAGACTCCTCTTCTTTTAAAAAGTTGCCTAGCAATTTTTTTAGCGTGTCTTATGTCGTCCGCTAATTATGTAATAAATGAAATTGTTGATGCTCAGTTCGATAAAGAACACCCGGATAAGAAATTTAGACCTGTTGCATCGGGTAACGTTTCTGTAAAGAAATTGACCTTTTTTGATGCCTTTTTAATTATCCTTACTTTAGTTGTTAGCTACCTGGTTTTTAATGAGAAGTTTTTTTTATCTATGATTTTATTTTTTATTATTGGAGGAGTATTTTACAACCTTCCTCCTATAAGGACCAAGGATGTGCCATACATTGATGTCATCGCTGAATCTGCAAATAATCCACTTAGATTGATGATAGGTTGGTATGTTATAAATAACGAAAGCGGTCCCCCTCTAATGGGGATACTATGTTACTGGTCCTTAGGGGCTATTTTAGTAACGGCGAAAAGATTGGCAGAATTTCGATTTCTTGGTAAGAATTCCATCCAATATCGTCCTACTTTTAAATATTATGATAATTCGTTACTGGCAGTGATGTACTTCTTTTATATTGCTACGACATTAGTAACTTTTGTATTGATTTCTTTAGAATATAAACACCAGATGTTTTATTTTCTTCCGTTTATTCTGATTTTTTTTATTTGGTTTACCTTCTTGACTTTTCAACAAGACAGCGTTGTTAAAGAACCGGAAAGACTCTTTGAAAAAAAGGCTTTTGTTACCTATTCCCTTTTAGTTCTCTTTATATTTTGCGGGGCTCTATTTTTATAAATGATAAAAGCAACAAAGAATACTTTTCTGTTTATTAAAATTTTTCTATTGATATGTGCTATTCTGTTGTTCACTGAAGCGGGATTTAAATTATTTTCAAATTGCCAACTCTCCGGCATTAAATATGATGAAAGATTAGGCTGGCTATTTAAAAAGACCTATGATTCAGAAATAAGAGAAAAGGATTCTAGGAAAAGAGATCTCAAGCTTAGTTTCAACAGTAGAGGCTTTAGAGATAGAGACCATTCATTTGAGAAGGATGAAGGAACAAAAAGGATTATTTTTCTAGGAGATTCTTATACGGCTGGGATTCAATATTCTAACGATGAGATATTTACTAGTCTTTTTGAAAAAAGGTTAAATGCAATTGTTGCTGATAAAATTAAATATGAAGTAATAAATGCTTCCGTTCCCGCCTGGGCGACGGATCAGCAATACATATATCTGAAAGAGGAAGGAATGAGATATCATCCTGATTATGTATTATTGATGATAGCTCCCAACGATATACGCGAGACCTACGGAAAGAAATTTTTCTATCTCGAGAATGGAAATCTGAAGGAAAGAGGAGCACCGCCTATTCCATGGAAAGCACGCATCTGTTGGTTTCTTGCCAATCATTCTTGTGCTTTTCAAGGATTACAACCGCTATTTAAACAAGATTATGGGAGTTTCAGGAGTGTTTTTCAATATTTTACGGTTTCCTTCCCCGTAGGCACAGAAATGTGTAACGACAAGCATCTTTTTTTGAAAGAAATTCCGGAAGAAATTATACCAGCTATGGAATTGTTCAAAGCTATTTTGTTAGAAATTAACCAACTTTGCATGAATAACCATTGTAAATTACTGATAGCCGTCATCCCTACTAAGATTGAGTTTGATGACAACCTAAAAGGTGGGCAATATGAACCCGGCAAGATTGCTGAGTATGTTAAAGCAATTGCTAATGAAAACGCCATCCCTTTTTTAGATTTGTTCTCCTATTTAAAGGCAGAGGAACAAGAGCCTCTAAAAATTTTCATTTCTGAGGAATACCATCTTAATGATTATGGTCATGCATTTGTGGCGAAGAAGTTGGTTCCATTCTTCGACTTAAATCAATAACCTTGAACCGCTACCTTGACAGAAATATGGAGTTAAGCTTCTATTAATAGACAAAAGTAGGTATATCATTTTGGTCTCGGCTTTACGTGAGGAATAGGTATGCTTGAATTAACAGTATCAATGCCGGCTTATAATACCGGGGAATATATCAGAGAAGCCATCCAAAGCGTCTTGCGGCAAGAGGGGATTGATTTTGAATTGATTGTAGTTGATGATGGCTCTCAGGATAATACCTCGGAAGTCGTACAATCTTTTAAAGATCCCAGAATAAGATTAATAATAAATAAAAAAAATATGGGTATAGCCTATTGTCATAACTTGGTCATCGAACAGAGCAGGTCGCCTTTTATAGCGCATGTAGATTCCGATGATCTAGTGCTACCCGACGCATTTCAAAAGGTGGTCAATGAGTTAAAAAGCAATTCTGATATTGGGCAAGTACATTGCTACTATTTTATGGTAGATGAAGACGGGAGAGCAACGAGAGATGCATTTCGAGGAAGAAGAAAACACTTCCTTGAAACCAGAAAACCCGATATGGATTACAAGAGGGAATTAATATTACAAGGGCGCGTAATGAATGGTTTACGAACGTACAGAAAAGAGGTTTTTGATACAGTTGGGAAGTTCGATGAAAATATTAGATGGGGTGAAGATTATGAAATGGCTTTAAGAATTATAGATAAATTTGAGATTAAACTCGTGCCGGAGTTCTTATATTGTGTCAGAAAGCATAAGAGCAATGCTACACCTTCTTCGCAATCCAGAAAATTAGTGTGGTGGCGCAAAAAATTATTTATTTGTCGAAAGCTTTCGAAGAGCAACGAAGTCCAATGGTTAGCTCAGAATAAATACCATGTAACTAGATTAATGATTTTGGACTTATGTGATGCCTTAGGGCTTGAAAAAATATCAAAAAGAATCGTCAAGCTTCCTAAGAAAGTTCGTAATTTTATAATCCGGCGTGTATTAACTCCAATTTTTGATCAGATTTATGCCTTAATAGACGATAATTTTTCTTGGTGGCCTATTAGCCTATTTAATTACAAGAAAAGAGATAAGCCAATTAAAGCAAAACGCATTGCATACTATATATGGCACTTTCCAGTTCCAAGTCAGACTTTTATTCAACGCGAAATAGCAGCATTGAGAAAATCAAGTGTTTCCGTCGAAGTTGTCTCAGACGCGCCAGAGGATATAGAATTACTAAATGAAAATGCAAAGTCTCTCATCAATAGTACCTTTTATCTATTTCCCATTGATGAAAAACTTCTTTTGAGATATAAAAGATATTTCTTTTTAAAAAATCCTCTATTATATTTTAATCTCTTTCTCTACGTTGTTTTTCATAAATATGATAAGCATAAAAGCTTTAAAGAAGATATCTCTATTCTTTCAAGAGCGGTATATTTAGCCGGAGTGTTAAAAGATAAAAACATCAATCATATTCACTCGCCCTGGGCGGATAGATGCGCATTTATTGCGCTAATCGCCTCAAAACTTTTAGGAGCTTCCTACAGTTTACAAGGGCGTGCACACGATATTCATAGAAAAACATATTTATACGCATTCCCAGAGAAATTTGAGAATGCTGAGTTTGTAATAACTAACACTCAATATAATGAAGTATATCTGAGGTCATCTTTAAATAGCCCAAATGGGAGAAAAATTTATACTATTTATAATGGCCTTAATATAGTGCAATTTACCCCCAATCATAAACAAGAGAACAAATCAAAACAAACTAGAATATTATCCGTAGCCAGATTGATTGAACAGAAAGGTCTCGTATATTTGCTTAAGGCTTGCAAGATTTTAAAGGAGAGAGGATACACGTTTAGATGCGAAATCATCGGTGGCCCAGAAGAACCTTTATATATTAACTACTACCTGGCGTTAAAGAAATTGCATAGACAAATGGGATTGGAAGAGTGTGTATTCTTTCTAGGAGCTAAATCCATTGATAAGGTATTGGAAGAATATAGAAATGCCCATATCTTTGTTTTGCCTTGTGTGATTGCCGAAGATGGTAGTAGAGATATTTCACCGAATGCCTTAATCGAGGCTATGGCCATGAAGTTGCCTGTCATTTCGACTAATGTAACAGGTATTCCTGAAATTGTGGAAGATGGCGTCAGTGGAATTTTAGTCCCTCCACATGATGAGAATGCCCTGGCAGGAGCAATTGTAAAACTTATAGAAAACGATAATTTGAGAAAGGAATTGGGAGAAAACGCAAGAAAGAAGGTTGAAGAAAGATTTGATATAGATAAAAATATCGTTAAATACGTTGCTTTATTCGAGGGACACGTATATTGACCCAACTCTATAAGAACAAAGGATTTAGAGATCTTAGTGAATTTCCTATTTCAGCAGTAAAGAAAAAAGATAAGCCACACAAGCGCACTGACGGAATATGAAAATCACAGATATAGTAAGAACCATAGTACTAAAAACCAACCGCTGGTGGCCATTTTCTCAATTAAACAAGACGCCTTATTATATAGCCATTTGGGCTTTTGTCAGACTATGCAAGAGATTCACTCAAATAAAGAGCGTTTATCTAAGGCACCGTCTTGTAGAAGGAAATTGGACTCCCGCCTTAAGCGATATCGATCTCACTGTTATAATTGACAGTAAGTTAACTGCAGAGGAGGAATTCTCTTTTCTATATTCATTCTGGAAGAATTACGAAGGCATGAAGAAACTATTTCCCATGCTTGGGGAGATTGAGGTATTAAACGACGAGCACATTGGATCATGGATAAAATTCGGCATCGAAGGATACACATCGCAGAACTGGATACTAGTTTATGGGATAGAAACGGTGAAAAGTAATTTTCTTGTGAATCCCAAAAGACTTGCTATAGAATCCCTCAATTATGCTTTGTTTTTCTACCTGAGATATTCCCTAGAAAAATTCAGACAAGAGGGACCCCCTTACTTAGTCTCGCAAGATTTGAAGAGGTTAGTACATAAAATTTTAAGATGTCTAAATTACACTAACACTGATGATAATAAAAAGCAGACAGTTGTAGGACGACTTGATGATAAAACAGATATGCTATTTCACGTTCTAAAGGGATTGGAAGAGGGAATAAGATTTACCGCCCCTTCCGATAACGAAGTCGGTTCAAGAAAAAGTAATAAAGAATGGCTATGTGATGTTGATTCCCATAATAAGGTGTTTTTTGAGAATCAAGCATTAGACATAAGGGCATTAACTTCCCAGGATGAGGCAATACAGAGTATAATCCTGAATTATCATAAGAAAATTTTCATAGTGTTAAAGGACGGACTTGATGCTTTAGCAACGAAGAGTTGTATAAATACCATCAGGCGAGTTTTCGCTCAAGAGGATAAGATGCCTATTATTATAGTGAGCTTTTGCATCTTCAAGTATATACTCCGCTGTTACAACCCGTTCGAATACACTCACTTTATAAGATACAGAATAGTAGCGTATGGCAAAGATTTATTGTCAGATATTCAGCCACCAGACAAGACTTCTTTCATTAATTATTTGATTAGACAGACTCCAACTCTACTAACATTCCCGCGAAATCATAAACTATTCTCGCCGCCAACTCCCGATTGGTTCTTGAGACGAGAGTTGGAGTCTATGGTGGAGCGATCTCTTTTTCTTAAACTGTATCTGGAAAAAGGGGTGATTAAACCATGGCATTACGAACTCTTAACCGAAAGTCAGAGGCATTATCCTGAGGATTACAAAAAAATGCGTGAATTGCAAGAGAGCACCAGTCAATTTAGAAATGAAACGTTAAGTCGGGAGTGGTTTAGATTGTTGAGAAGCATGGCAAACGACATACACAATTATGTGACAAATTCCAATATCGCAGAGAATCTTTTTCAAATAGATCAAAGTTAATGTGACAAATGAAGATAAAACTTCAATATGGATAAAAAATGCTAATGAAGCATAAAAACTTTGATAGCTTTTAATTTCTTAAGGTCTTAAACCCATTATCTAAAGCTTTATAAAACGGATTTACTAACGACTGAAGTTGTTTGGAGATTGATTCTTTCAAAATATGCTAAACAAATTTACGATATAGAATAGAGTAACCATGATTTCAAAGATATTAAGCGGCGCCGTGTTAGGGGTAGACGCCTACCTGGTAGAAGTAGAGGTAGATATCGCCTTTGGCTTTCCACATTTCTCCACCGTGGGTCTTCCCGAAGGGGCAGTGAAGGAGAGCAAAGAAAGGGTAAAGGCTGCCGTAAAAAACTGCGGTTATGAGGTTCCTGAAAAGAGAATAATTGTAAACCTTGCACCGGCGGATATTAGAAAGGAGGGCTCCGCTTTTGATTTACCAATTGCTATAGGGATTCTTGCAGCCACGGGGTTGGTTGATACCGAGAAGTTAGGAAATTACATAATACTTGGAGAGCTATCTCTCGACGGTAGGATAAAAGCCGTAAGGGGTGGTCTCCCTACCGCGATTTGTGTTAGGGATTCGGGTCTTAAGGGAATAATAATACCTAAAGAGAACGCCGAGGAAGCGGCTGTGGTAAACGGAGTGGATGTCTTGGCTGTGGAGTCCCTACCCGAAGTGGTTGAGTTCCTCTCAGGCATTAGAGAGATAATCCCTACCAGCATTGATGTAAATCAGGTTTTTAACCAAAGCCGTCAGTACCAGATTGACTTTCAAGAGGTAAAAGGGCAGGAGCATGTAAAACGCTCTTTAGAAATCTCGGCAGCCGGAGGACACAACGTATTGATGATCGGTCCACCTGGAACCGGAAAGACAATGCTCGCACGGAGACTGCCTACAATCCTGCCTGATATGAATTTTGAAGAAGCCCTTGAGACAACGAAGATATATTCTGTAGCCGGGCTACTGCCTATTAACTCAGCCCTCATAGCCATAAGACCCTTTCGTTCTCCCCACCACACGATAAGCGACGCCGGACTAATAGGAGGTGGTGCAGTCCCGAGGCCCGGTGAGGTAAGCCTTGCCCATAACGGGGTTCTATTTCTTGACGAACTCCCAGAATTTAGGAAAAACGTCCTAGAGGTTATGCGCCAGCCCCTAGAAGACGGAAGGGTGACAATATCAAGGGCTGCGACCTCGATTACATACCCATCTAGATTCATGCTGGTAGCCGCTATGAACCCCTGTCCTTGTGGTTTTTTTGGAGACCCGAATAAAGAATGCTCATGCTCGCCCATTCAGATCCAGAAGTACAGGGCTAAGGTATCGGGTCCCCTTCTCGACAGGATAGATATTCAAATAGAAGTGCCTAGCGTGAAATACAGGGAGCTATCGAGTGAAATAGGTGGAGAGACTTCTTCCGACATAAGAGACCGTGTAAACCATGCGAGGGAGATTCAAAAAAGGAGATTCCATGGGAGCAGGATTCACTCAAACGCTCAGATGACACCAAGGTATGTAAAAAGGTTTTCTAAACCCGATGAATCAGGAATAAAGCTTCTTGAGACCGCGGTAGATAGATTGGGATTAAGTGCTAGGGCTTATGATAGGATACTGAAGGTTGCTCGTACTATCTCAGACCTTGAGGAATCCGAGGAGGTTCGCTCACACCATATTGCAGA
>JAKEHC010000083.1 GCA_022615255.1 Candidatus Dadabacteria bacterium
AATCCCCCTGTATCCCCCTTTAAAAGAAAGGGGGAAAAGGGTTTTTCACCTTTTGCAAAGGGAGGATTGTTTGGCGAAAGGGGACTCTAATTCTTCTCCCCTTTACAAAGGGGAGTTAGAGGGGATTTTCCCTCCTACCTATAGGAGGAGGGAAAGGTAAGGGGGGAGGGCTAACCATGACATGCCCATTATATGAAGGAATAGGGATACTCAGGTTTAATCGGAGGATTAATCGCCGCTAAAATGCAAAAATAATATGAAAAGCTTTAAAACATACAACTAAATAAAAAATTTATTGATTTAGATCAAGAGTTGTAAGGGGGATGACAATGAATAAAACAAGTTTCAGAAGCCGATTCTTCCATTCAGTAATCTTTCTGCCTGTAATTAAGGCAAGGCATCGAAGGAGATTGCATCGGGTTCTATTTACTTTAATCCTGTTCTTATCTCCATTAAAAGCCTATTCCGATTGCCCCAATGCTACAGGAGACATACCTTTTTTCGTTACCAATGATACACAAGTCGAAACTTGTATCGAGTGCGACGGTCCATGGTTTAGATCCTCAGGTGAGTTAAATGTAAGCTCACTGGAGGATAATTGTGAATTTTATGCCGCTAATATAACTTCATTATCACCTTATGGGGTGTGGAATTGCATCTCGATCTCGAGCTGCAATGCATCAGAGCCTGTGATTATTGATTCAATCAATTTTTGCGTCCAATACGCTCCCCCCGATGCCAACAATTCAGTTGGCATTGTCATAAAAGAAGGTAAAAAATTGATGGCTGATCAGCCGGATCCTCCCTGTAACAACGCCGTTTTATCCTTCTTGGGCGATAATCCTAGACAAGAGAAATCAAAGCCTGATGCAGATGTCTTCCTATTTGACGGTATAACAGGCGATGAGATAAAGCTAAGACTGGAAGCGAATCCACAAGACGGCAATAACGGAGGAGAAGCGAGTCTGGGTATCAGCGGCAATTCCCTTGATGACGAAATTTCAGGCGCCTTGCCGCTGGAAATTATGGCGACACTTCCGGCGGATGGGGAATATTCAATTACAGTAAGGCAGCCCAAGAACCCTGCGGGTCAAAGGTTCAGGGGTAGCTATATCTTAAGAATAGAAGCCTCGACCGGGAGCATTGACTTAATCGAGCCGACTAATAATGTGGAGAAATGAAATGATGGAGATATTTCCTCTGAATCCCATTTTTAAAAAGAGTATTATCCTCCCTAGCCCTCCCTTCGATAAACTCAGGGCAGGCTCTTTAAAAAAGGAGGGAATAACAAATTCCCCCTTTGTAAAAGGGGGATGTAGGGGGATTTTCTGATAATAATGGTAATCAAAATCTAGACTGAGGAGGCGCTTGTCATGAATATAACAAATTGTTTTAAGTGGATATCCCACACAGCTCTATTGTATATTACGCATAGTAGTATACATCGGATCAGGTTTGTTCCAGTTGTATTCATATTGTTCCTGGCCCTTTTTCCCCTGAAGGCTTATCCTGATTGTAATGCGTCCGGGGATATACCTTTTACACTTAATGTTGATATTCCGGGCGATGCGGCTTGTATCCAGTGTGGGGGTCCATGGGGAAGGGTTACAGATCTTATCTTTTTTTCGGAAGAACTTGTACTTTGTACCTTTTATGCCGCAAATAAAGGTACCCTCTCGCCATTTGGAGGTTGGGATTGTAGCCTATTTGATTTTTCTATACCTGGTAACGATTGCGACCTCGGAACACTGATTGAAAGGAAGAGTTTCTGCCTGAAATCAGGCGATACCGAAGTTGCGTTGACTATATCAAAAGTAGGTGAAGGTATATTATTTTCCATTGACAAATCGGCTCCCGACCCCATTTGCTCACCCTCAACAACGTCATTCCTCGGCGATAATCCGGGACAGGAGAAATCAAGGCGCGATTCCGATACCTTTCTATTCGATGGCATAGCAGGCGATGAGGTCAAGCTAAGACTGGAAGCGAATCCACAAGACGGCAATAACGGAGGAGAAGCTAGCCTGGGTATCAGCGGTAATTCCCTTGACGACGAAATCTCAGGCGCCCCGCCGCTTGAAATTATGGCGACACTTCCGGCGGATGGGGAATATTCAATTACAGTAAGGCAGCCGAAGAATCCTACTGGTCTAAGGTTCAGGGGAAGCTACATACTGAACGTAGAATCTTCTCCAGGAGGGATCGGTTTAATCGAGCCTACTAATTCTGTGGAGAAGTGAAATGGATATAGATTTGGTGTTTATGGCTAGGTTTCCAAAAAATGTTATTAAAGAGAGGTGTTATCATGGATAAAACAAATTATGTGAAGAGGTTTTCTAGTTGGGCTAAATCCTACAGCCTTAGAATATTCCATAAAAAGTTGCCGATAATCTTATTTCTTATGATCCTAACCTTATTCCCACCAAAGGGTTTCTCTCAAAGCCAGGGTTTCTCTGAAAACCAGTGTGATGGCTCAGGCGATATTCCATTTATCGCTTCAAATTCGGCTCCCGTGAGTCAATGCATACGGTGTAATGGCCCCTGGAGTAGGATTTCGGGCGTGAAAATAATTTTTAACGAAGTTAATGATTGTACATGGTATGCGGCAAACAAGGGTATATTTTCACCATTTGGGGAGTGGATATGCACATTAGGACCTACAGATGGTAATAGCAATGAAGTCAAAGCCACCTGTCTTAACTCCGCCGCTACTCCAGATGTAACGTTGGCTTTCTGTTTGAGAGGTAACGACACGACGGTTAATTTTACCATAGAGCCTTCTCCTGATGGTAAAGGGGTGGACTTTTTCGTTGATAAACCACCCCCGGCCTGTTCATCCTCCGTATCATCCTTCCTGGGTGACAATTTCAATCAAGAGAAATCAAGGCGGGATTCCGATACCTTCCTTTTCACCGGCATGGCGGGGGATGAGGTAAGGCTTAGACTGGAAGCGAATCCTCAAGACGGCAATAACGGAGGAGAAGCTAGCCTGGGCATCAGCGGCAATTTCCTTGATGACGAAATCTCAGGCGCCCTGCCGCTTGAAATCACTGTAATGATTCCGGCAAATGGCGAGTATTCGGCTATTGTGGAACAGCCTAAGAACCCCGCGGGTCAGAGGTTCAGGGGTAGCTACATCTTAAGAATAGAAGCCTCGACCGGGAGCATTGACTTAATCGAGCCGAGTAACTCTGTGGAGAAGTGAAATGATGGGTAAATCCATCCTAACCTTCCTTTTGAAAAAGGAAGGGATAAACATTCCCCCTTCTCATTAAAAGGGGGATTTAGACAAAATCGGGAACAGGCTCTTTGAGAAAGCAGGATTTTCTATCATCCCCTGCTTGCATAAAGGGTTAGGTAAGATGTGATTTATGTAACAGTTGTTTGCTTACATTACTTATGGTAATTGATTATTCATGTGACTTTTTAAACTTCATCTGTTAGTCAACCGTTGTTGCAAGACCAAATCCGATTTCAAAGAGTGGATCAGGTATTCTAGGGAATCCCTGGACATTTGTTTCGTAGACAGGGTAATTCTGTAATTGATCCATGTTTCGAAGCCAATCAACCGGTAATGTATTGGGGCTTCCATCATTACAAATCTTTTGACCATTTATTTCGGTGAAGCTCTCCTTGCAGAAAAGATAGCTCCCCAATAGAGCATCAACAATTGCCTCTCCACCCGCCGTACCAGGAAGCCAGGCAGCTATAAAGGCATTACTTTCATCCAAAGGCGCTGGCGCAATGTCGTTCTCAGCAGAGCTTATTATCATAGGCCGCCCTGAAAATAGTATCGTTACAAGTGGAATATCAGGGTCTTGATTCTTAACAAGATCAATGACCATCCTATCAAACTCACCGAAGTTAATTTCCAATGTATCGATTTGTTGTCTCGGTAAATAGGTATTGAGTTTGAATTGGATAAGATTATATAAACAGCCGTTAGTAAAGTCGTCAATGTTATTTTTGCAAGCTGGATTGTTTATGTCACCCATGAATTCCGCATAGGGAACCTCTGACAAAACCCCGATTATTACCGTATTCTCGCCAGTCAAGCCAAGCTCAGATAAAAAATTAAGGAATTCTTCGCGCACAGTAGCTATATCTACCAGATCGGTACTGGAGGTATATTGTGGAAAAAGCAATTGAATATCTTGGTTGCTATCTTTAATAGCTTCATTCAAGCCGTCAAGGATACTGCCTGCGCGAGAAGCCGCTCTGTTCTCACCCTGCCAAAACTTATTACCCTCAAAACCCTGCCATCTAACGGTCCATCCACCATTTTGTGCACCGATATTGTCGTAATCCTGAAATAGGGTTGGCTGCGGCGATTGGGAAGTCTGTACATCGATTATTTTCTCTCCGACTAAAACGATATTTTGGATTTTGTTAAAATCTATGGGTAGGGTGTGCTTTAATTCAATCCCATCAGGGTCGTTACTTAGTCCTTCGTTTTTCAGCAACACTAAAGATTCTCTGGCTGCTATCAAAGCAGTCTTAAAGGCTGCATCTTTTGTATCGCTCGCACCACTTACCCTGGGTAAGATTCGGTTAAAATCGGGCAGCTCTTCTACTCCTTTTTCATACTGAAAAACAAAATCATCATTCTCTTTCCTTATGAGACCCATTGCGAATTTGACTGCCAGTATCCTCCTGACAGCATCATCTATCTCTTCAATTGGAATTTTATCGTTTTCGACGAGTTTTTTGAGCACACCGATATAAGTTCCCAAATCCGGGATCCCTACTTGCTTTCCGTCTGTCATAATCATATGGATGCCGCCATTTATGGCAGTTGTTAATGCATCTTCGAATGGTATCTTGGTCCCGGTTGTTGGCAGTCCCTGATTTGCAGCCTTTTCTATGCCGTTAAAATCAGACAGGAGAAAACCGTTGAAAGAGCTTCCCAAGAAATCACCATTGAGATAACTTTGTAAAAGGGTTGAATTTATGCTCATGGGGACGCTATCGTCGATATTAAAGGGCGGCATTGTATTTATTCCACTATAAGACACCATTGTTGAACCAACGGACGCTTCGATTCCACCCAAAAAACCCAATAGATTTACATTTAAAAAATTATTTAAGTTGTTGACATGGACATTTCCTTCGTCGATGCCGTCAAAGGTCGCTCCGTCACCCACCAGATGTTTTGTAGTCGCAAGAATCCCTCTTATAATGCCTCTGTCAAAGTCAATTGCCTGATGGCCAAATACATAGTTTTTTGAGTATTCTACAATATCTTCCGGCACGCTACCCAGGGTTTCATAGGCTCGCCCCCATTGAAAGTTATGCGAAACGGCAACAGTGGGAGAATACCCCCAGTTAAGACCGCTCTCTAATACACTAAAAGAATTAAAGAAAGCCGTTGCACATATGATCTCCGGGTCATGAGTAGCCGCAAGACCAATGTTATGTGGGACTAATATTTCACCGACTACATGTTGATTACCGTGAATGTTGTCCGTGCCAATTAATAAGGGTATCTGATTGCCGTTCCTAGCTGTCTCTATTATCTTCCCAGAAAGTTCCTGCCAGTTTTTCATAGTACCATTTAGATATAAGTCTTCGTCGATAAAATCGGTGGAAATGTCCCCCTTGCCGTCCGGCACAACATTTGCGTCAATAAGTATTCCTCCAAGGTGAAATTCGTTGATTAATGAAAAATCCGTTTTGCCGCTCTCGCCCTTAAGAAAAGTAAGGTCTGCAAGTATCATTTGCCCCAGCTTTTCATCTAGAGTCATGCGATTTACAAATTCATCCACTACGCTCCAGAGGTTTGAAAAATCCAGTTTATTACCGGGATTGATTAGTTTTTCGGAGACATTCCTGCAAAGGAAATCATCCGTTCCCCCTCCGCCATCGTTTTCGCATCCACCTAGAGTCCCGAGAGAAATAACAAGGAATAAAGCAAAGATGCCTAAAAATCTAACCCAATCACTTTTAAACATGACTACCCTCCTTGTTATAGTTAGTGGCTGATTTGGACAGTAGGCGCTTTCATCGTAACTTCTTTTTTTTCTTCGGCGCAGCGTAACACGGCTTTCCTAGCATCCTCCCAAACTTACCGTCAATTTCTTCTATAAGCCCTGTATCAGGAAAAATCATGGACAATCATTCCGAATTGCTATCGGTGAAATTAAGGCGTTTCTTATCTTATATTATTTTCGTGCACTATTAAAGTTTTTAAATTTTATATGATTCAAAGGTAATTATAAGTCTTGAGATATAGGATTTTGTTGTCAGCTATCATAGCACTGTTTCCCTTTCGACAGGAAGTATGTGATTTATGTAAAAATTGTGTGTTTAGATCCCCTAATTGTCTGCTAAGATGTTTGTTATATAATGTTTGCTCCACCTAATTACGGATGAATAAGGAGGAAAACGTGAGTACCAAAATTTTGATGCCTATAATCATAATTCTTACAACCTTGCTTTTTTCAGCGCTTCTATCCTTGTCTCAGGAACTTAACATTAACGTATCATTGCCTCATAGCTCCGGCATAAGCGGCACATGATACTATGGAGATATACCAACCTCTATCTCTGTCGAGGGCAAGAGGAGGATAGTCTTGGACAATGGGCAGGGGAGCACCGCAGTTGGTTACTTCACTGACCCATGGAACATCGAGGTTCCCAAATGGAATGTTACAGGAACAATCGGTCAGGGCGGAAGGAGGATAACATGGACGAACGGCACTGAGTGGACCCGCTTCCCCCAAAGTAAGACGCATATCAGCGGCCGTTGGTACCATGGAAATAAGCCTACTTTTATTGATGTTTATGACAACGGGTGGCGTTTTAGCATTACGAACGAGCTCGGACAAACAAATAATGGCACTGCCCAAAACCCTCATACCCTTTATATACCATCACTGAAAGTTACCGGATATATAAACAGAGATGCTACCAAGATTGAATGGACAAATGGAACCACCTGGACCCGCCACCCTGCACATGGAGGTGGTGGTTCGGGACCATTAACCGCACCACCGAACTAAAAAATTTAATGAATATTTTTGTTTGAACAGGTGTCCAGGAAGTTATAAAAATTTAAAAAACTAAATGACGCTTATTATACAAACAATATACAAGATATTTTCTGTGGTAACCGGTTTGGACAGCGACCACCATTTTCCCAATACTTTTTATTAAACGTATCTCAGCTCGTTTTTGCCTCCCACCCCTCAGGATGTAGAAGCTTAAGGTTTTCTATCAAACCGTCTATATATTTACAGAAATCTTGGTCAAACTGATTCTTATACTCAGCCCATTCTTTGCGAAATTCTTCCCGTCTAAGCCAAGATTCAATGTAGGATTCCCAACCCTCCCACTGCCTTTTTTTGAATTGAGTTGATTTATCATGATAGAGAAAAAAAGTTCGTTCTAAAATGCAGACAATAATTTCATAAAAAATTGACCTTTTTTCTTCGGCTGTAAGGTGACCACCAGAATGTGTTGGGCTGTACAGACCAATGTCTGAATATTGTAAGCAAAGTTTAAGATAATCTATATACTTGTCATTCAAATCTGAATATGTTGCAATCTCTTGGTCTCTTTTTCTGTTTTTTCGATCTCTAAAATATACTACCGCTGCTATAACAATACCCAAGAACGTAGCTAAGTTGCTGAGTATTTCAGATATTTTTATCGAAACTTCTGGGACCTCCATTTATTTTCCTCCCATAATTTTTCTATAAGTTATCTTACGATTTTCTACAAGACAATATCCATACAAATCCGACCTGTCATAATGTGTTACTTAAAGTGTTTGCCCAAACAGTATCCCAACAAACTTGATTATCAAAATAATCAAGTCCCAAAGTAATTCAATTTATTTCGTGTGCAATAAGCTTGAAAAATATCAACAACTTACAATACGTACTACCTTTGTCCTCTCAAGGCAGAAACACGGGTTTTAGTCACGTAGGGACTCTAAGCAGTGCAAATTTAAAATTATATATGATTTTTTAAAAATTTCAGAATATAATATACCGCCTATCATTCAAAGGCGACTTAAAAAGGAGGGGGAGAAAATGAATAACAATATGGCTATAAGCGAAAAGCTCAAAGCAGGAATTAAAACCTTACTATATTCTCCATGCATGCGGAACAGTATAGTAATGCTTTATTCTGTCATTACCCTGTTGTTAATCTTTTTAACAACGAATGCTGAATTCGCAAGTGCCCAAACTTTCTCATTCAGGTTCGGAAAGGGAGGCGCCGGAAATGGTGAGTTTAATCTTCCATTAGCGATAGCTGTGGACCCACAAGGCAACATTTGGGTTGCAGACACGTTTAATCATCGGATCCAGAAATTCAATTCTAAGGGAGAACATCTTTTAAATTTCGGCAGTTTTGGCTCTGGTGACGGTCAGTTTAATCTGCCATCTGGCTTAGCGATTAGCAATTCGGGGCGTCTCCACATCGGTGACAGCAACAACAGACGCGTACAAGTATTTACCTTGAATTTGGGTTTCGTTATCAGGTTTGGTAGCAATGGCGTCGGCAACGGCCAGTTTTTTGGGGGTAGCTTAAAACAAGCAACTGACAGCTCAAACAACATCTACGTTTTAGATAATCACCTTGAGCGTGTCCAGAAATTCAGCCAGAATAGTAATTTCATTTTGAAATTTGGAGACAGGGGTAGTGGAAATGGCCAATTTGTGAATTCGGAGGATATAGCAATTGATAGATCAGATAACATCTGGGTTGCAGACCGTTTGGGTGACCGGATTCAGAAGTTTAACTCAAGTGGCAATCACCTCTTAACTGTGGATACCTTCCGATTACGATTAAATAGACCGATAAGTTTGGCAACAGACAGCTCCAACAACCTATACGTTGGAGTTGAATGCGGTACTATAGGGAAGTTTAACTCAAGTGGCGAGCTTATTTTAAAGTTCGGAGTTGCCGCTTGTCCGAATGCTATAGCTCTAGATAACCAAGACAACATATATATTGCAGAGAGCAACCAAAAAGATTATTTTGTTGAAGTATTCCGTGCGGATACAGACAGGGATGGACTTAAGGGTAGCTTTGACCTCGATTCTGACAATGACGGGATTCCAGACTCTCTTGAAAGACGCCTAGGGTTATCTGAGGTTGAAGCACTCGCTGAGACTTCTCAGATATTAGAGGATGGGATTTTAGACGACCCTGATGGAGACGGTATTCCCAATGAGCTCGACCTTGATTCGGATGGGGATGGTATACCGGACGTTATAGAGGCTCGCGGGCAGGATGAGGATGGTGATGGATTGATTGACGACTTTACTGATGAGGATCAGGATGGTCTTGCGGATAGATTAATGGATGCGCCGCTTCCAGTTCCAGATTCGGATGAACATTTAATACCTGACTTCTTAGATGGAGACTCAGATAATGACGGGGTTACAGATGTTAGAGAGGCTGGAGGGGTGGATCACGATGGGGACGGCATTCTAGATGATAATGAGGATTTAGATAAAGATGGCTTGGCAGACAGCGTTCAAACCACTGCAGGGGGGGTACCACTACCGCTTTTGGATTTAGATGGAGACGGAGTGCCAGATTTTCGAGACAGCAATCAAAACACAGGCACAGGTGGTGGTTGCTCTGTAGCACCAATGGGGAAAACGTCTACCTTACCACTATTATATCTGCTGATTCCTGTTTTCGTTCTAGTGAGAAGATTGTGGAGAAGGTAATATAGCGAAGCGATCTCGTTTTTTTTGAGATTGCTTCGTTCCCTTGTCCTTCGACTCTTCAACAAGCTCAGAGCTCAGGATGGTCAGGCTTTTTGCAAAGTGAGATTTAAAATCCCCTTTTTTGAAGGAGAGATTTTAGTTCTGGCTGCACTTCCCGTTAAAATATTCCCAAACATCGCATTTCTTGCCATTTTTGAATGAACAAACTCCTTGCTCATTCTCCATGTTACTGTTGGCGGTAATTGTATATTCACCTCCCGTTATAGCACAGTATCGAGCTGCAGGCGTAACATATCCAGTAACCTTTATGCCGCCTAGAGGGCAATCGCCTCTAAGCAAAGCCCACTCCTCACATTGCATGTTATCATCGAATAAACACACTCCATATTCTCCTCCGTCCCCACGCTTTTCAATAGATAGCCTGCCGCCCGACTTGATGCAATATTCAGAAGCAGGATTGGCAATTTTCGAAGGTTGCTCCTCAGTCTGGTTTTTTAGCAAATTAGCCTTAGAGCCGGAATTAGAGCATGATACTAAACATATCGTTGCTATTAATAGACCCAGAATAGACTTGGCTTTGTAACCCATAATGTACACCCCCCTTTTTTATCTTATGAAACTGCTATAAACCTAAGGATTCACCTCAAAAGCATTCCTCAAGATTCTTGCCCTTTCACCATTAAGATCAACTGAGACAACGTCAAAACGCATGTCTTTTGATTTGATTTTCTTATTCTGTAGATATACATAAGCCGTAGCTAATAGCCTTTTTTGTTTCCAAACTGTCACAGCCTCCTCGGGTAACCCAAAGCTCTCAGACGAACGTGCCTTGACCTCTATAAAACAAATCACTCCTTTCTTCTCAGCTATTATGTCAATCTCGCCCTGCCTGCACCTAAAGTTCTTTTCTATAATGCGGTATCCATCCTTTTCTAACGCCTTACGGGCGATCTCCTCTCCCTTTTGTCCAAGTGCTTTCTTGTCAATCATCACTAATTACTTAACCCCTAATAAGATGATACACGATGCACGATTCATAATAATCAAAGTTATAAACTCATCCTGCATCTTGTATCGTGAATCTTGCATCCTACTAGGTTTCATTCGTGTCATTCGTGGCAGAATAATTAGTTGTTCTCCAACCTTCCCTTGATCTCGATAAGTTTAGAAAGTGCCTCTAGCGGGGTCATAGAATAAGGATCAAGTTTTTTAATCTCCTCTAATATTTCATTCCCTATTTCATTTTCCTTATCCTCAAAAAGACCTAGTTGTCCTCCACGAATAGCAGTTCCAAGATTGGATTCCGATTTCTCAAGCTTGAAAAGAACCTCGCGTGCAATTTTAAGAACCTTTTCAGGAACCCCTGCCAGCCTCGCTACTTGAATTCCATAACTGTGGCTTGCCGCGCCTGGAATTAGTTTTCTTATAAACACGACCCTTCCCCTATCCTCTTTCACGAAGACATTGTAGTTCTTAATCCTTACTTTTGAAATAGCAAGCTGTGCAAGCTCATGATAATGCGTTGCAAAAAGGGTTCTGCATCCGATGTCATAAAGAAATTCTGCTACAGCCCACGCAATACTCATCCCGTCGAATGTGCTTGTGCCTCTGCCAATCTCGTCTAGCACAACAAGACTTTTTTGGGTTGCGTGTCTCAGGATATAAGCCGTTTCCACCATCTCAACCATGAACGTTGATTGACCTCTTGCTAGGTTATCGGAGGCTCCAACACGGGTAAAAATCCTGTCTACGATTCCAACCCTTCCTTCGCTTGCTGGAATGAAACTCCCCATTTGAGCCATAAGGACTATTAATGCAACCTGACGTATAAGAGTAGACTTCCCTGCCATATTGGGACCCGTTATTATGAGGAACTGGTCTTCTTCAGTGTCCAGTTTTACATCGTTCGGCACAAACCTCTCTCCCAATTCCATTCTTTCTATAACTGGGTGGCGGCTTTCCTTAAGATAAGTAATCCCTGAGTCGTAGACCTCAGGTTTTGTGTATTTGTACCTCTCGGCAACCTCGGCAAGAGAAGAAAGAACATCAAGCTCCGCTGTAAGCAAAGCCGTTTGCCTTATCCTTTGAGACTCCCTAGCTGCCTTTTCTCTCATCTCGTCAAAAAGATGCCTTTCAAGTTCTAGGATCTTCTCTTCGGCTCCAAGAATCTTTTCTTCATACTCCTTAAGCTCAGGGGTAATAAACCGTTCAGCGTTTACAAGTGTCTGCTTTCTAATATAGCCCTCCGGCACTAGATGAAGGTTTGGTTTTGTAATCTCTATATAATAGCCAAACACCTGATTGTATCCGACCTTTAGCGAGTTGATTCCCGTTGATTTCCTTTCTTTCAGCTCATGCTCGGCTATCCACTTTTTTCCGTTCCGTTTTATCAGTCTAAACTCATCAAGCTCTTTGCTAAAACCCTCCTTAATTATCCCTCCATCTCGAGAAGAAATAGGAGGCTCGCTAACCAACGACCTATCAAGGAATTCCCTTAGATCAGCAAAATCGTCAAGGGCTTCTCTAATCCTAGTAAGCAATGTGGACTGAAAATCACACAGAACCTCTTTCACGTTAGAGATAAAAGAAGATGAATCTCTGACTGCCCCAAGATCTCTCGGTCTTCCGGAGGTTGTAGATATTCTTCCGATAAGCCTTTCTATGTCGCTTATCTCCTTTAGGAAACCCCTTACCTTTTTCCTAGGGCTTGACCTTTCTTTTAGCTCATGAACTGCGTCGAGCCTTTCTTTGATTCTCTCAATAT
>JAKEHC010000084.1 GCA_022615255.1 Candidatus Dadabacteria bacterium
CTCTTTATATAGTTGGGCTGGCGGTTATTATGTCCATCTTTCGGTTTTTTTGGAGATATTTCATACTGGGCGCCTCAAGAAAAGTTGAGTTCAGACTCAGGAATGAATTTTTTTCCCATCTTCAAGGACTTTCTTTTGATTTTTATGGTGGAAGAAAGGTCGGAGACCTTATGGCGTTAACTGTAAACGATATTGAAGCCATAAGGATGGCTTGCGGGATCGGTGTAGTTGTAGCGTATGACGGAATTTTACTTCTTGTTTTCATCCTTGCAGCTATGGCTTATGTATCTCCGACATTGACGCTGTATGCCCTCATTCCATTTCCGATATTAGCAATTATCGTAGCAAGGTTCGGAAAAACTATAGAGGATAGATTTGAAAAAGTGCAGGCATCGTTTTCAGAGCTTACTGAGAAGGCAAGGGAGTCAATTTCCGGAGTAAAGGTAGTAAAGGCTTTTGTAAAGGAAAAATCGGAGGTAGAAGACTTTGAAAGTGCAAGCAACGAATATCTGAGTGTAAACCTCCACTTGATAAAAATCTGGGGTGTATATCAACCCCTTATTACATTTATTGCCGGGATCGCAACAGCAATATTCCTATGGATAGGCGGAAGGAGCACTATTACTCTTGGTATAACTTTGGGTGATTTCGCGGCTATTTCAATATATCTTGGGATGCTGACTTGGCCTATGATAGCGATGGGTTGGGCTGTTGACATTATTAAACGCGGTAATGCATCAATTAACCGTGTAAACGAGATACTGCTTACAAGACCTGAAGTAGCTGATACTCAGGATTCAGTCGAAATTGAGATAAAAGGTAGAATCGAATTCAGAAATCTCAGTTTTACTTATCCTAGCGGAAAGAATGCCTTAACTAGCGTCAACTTAACTGTCCCTCAAGGTACGTCTTTCGGCATCACCGGCGGCACGGGTTCTGGAAAGAGCACTCTTCTTAAGCTTCTTATGAGGGTTTTAGAGCCATCTGAAGATCAAATATATTTAGATGGGATTGATGTTAGGAATGTCAAAAAAGATAGCTTGAGAAAAGCGCTTATTTTCCTTCCCCAAGAAACGGTCATATTCAGCGGGACGATAAGAGACAACATTGCATTTATGAATCCTAACCTTTCTGATCAAGAGGTAATAGAAGCCTCAAGGCTTGTTGAGATATACAATGAGATAGAAATGTTTCCTGGGGGTCTTGATGCAAGAGTCGGTGAAAGAGGGCTTAGTCTGTCAGGTGGTCAACGGCAGAGGATTGCACTGGCGAGAGCGATTCTTTTAAAACCAAGGGTATTGATACTTGATGACGTTCTTTCCTCTCTTGATCTAAGAACTGAGGGTTTGGTGCTTAAGAATCTCAGACGGTTTATGAATGGAAAAACGCTTATCGTTGTTTCTAGCAAGGTCCCGTCAATAAGCGGTTTTGATAAGATCGCAGTTCTTGATAAAGGGAGATTGGCTGAACTTGGGAATCACAACGATCTCCTATACAGTGATGGAATTTACACAAAGCTATACAGAGTGCATACGCTTGGCGAAGAGTCTAAGTTATCGCTTGAGTATTAAAACTAAAGATAAAAGATCAGGAGAGGTAGCTTTTGAGCTTAATGGATCAGGAAGAGGAAAAAAGCAAAAAAATAAGCTACGACATAAAGATTTTAAGGTGGCTCCTAAGATTTACTTTTCCATATAAAAGGTTTATGGTGCTTTCCTTGGTTTTTATGGTCATTACGGCAATGTTTGAGCTTGTTCTTCCTTATGTTACAAAAATAGCTGTAGATAACTACATATTCCCCTCCTGGAGAGAAGCTAGGTTTTTGAACGAGAATAAAGACAAAGGATTTGAGAACTGGCTCAAAGAGAAATACCCGTCAGCGCTTATTACGCTGGATAATGATATCTACCTGATCGATCTTTCTAAGGTGTCGAAGGATGATAAGATTACTCTTGAAAGGCTTGGTATTGTCTCGAAAGAAAAATATTTAGTAATTAATATAGAAGAGATTTCGTCAAATAATAAGGAAAGCGTCCCCAATATAATAAAGAGATATCCCGATGTTTTTAGATCTGTGGGTGGGTTTTTTGTTTCGAATTATTCTTCTCTTAAAAAACTGAGTGGTGAAGATGTTAGGCTTTTAAGAGAACACGATATTAATCGCCTTGATAGACTGGCTCTTTTCTTATTTCTGATGCTTACCGCTATTTTACTTTTCAGCTCCCTCTATACCTATCTCCTGCAGTACTCAGGGCAAAGGATTATGCATAGAATAAGGGTGGGTGTGTTCTCTCACCTTTTAACTCTTCCACAGCCGTTCTTTGATAAAAACCCTGTGGGAAGGCTAACAACCCGCGTAACTAACGACGTTAATGCCATAAATGAGATGTACACCTCTGTGATAGTTCAGTTCTTTAAAGACTTATTGGTAATCTTAGGTGTTTTGGTTGTGATGTTCAATATGAATAGAAATCTTACTCTTATTATCATCACTCTAACTATAATTTTTGGTATCGTAGGTTTAATCTTCAGGATGAAGCTAAAGTCGGTTTATAGGAATGTTAGAAAATCAATCGCGAAGCTAAACGCTTTCGTTCAGGAAAGTATAAGAGGAGTAACGATTATAAGGCTTTATAACAGGGAGAGTGAAAATTTCTTAAGGTTTAGCGGGGTTAACCAAGAAAACTATAAAGCAAATATGGATCAGCTTTTTGCGTTTGCTACGTTTAGGCCTATTATTGAGTTTCTAAGCACTATCGCTATTGCTCTTATACTATGGTATGGGGGGTTAAGCATTCTAAAGCTTGATCTTACAATTGGCGCTCTTATAGCATATCTCGCATATATAAGGATGCTTTTTGGCCCGATTGTTGAGCTTGCCGAAAGATATAACATATTGCAGTCTGCTGTTGCTGCATCTGAAAATCTCTATGAGCTCGGAAACGTAAAACCGGAGGAAAGGGATAAGGGAAGGGGATTAGAAAAGGTGAACGGAACACTAGAATTTAAAAACGTTTGGTTCTCATACAACGGAAGCGATTGGGTTTTAAAGGATGTTTCTTTTACTGTAAAACCTGGTGAAACTGTGGCTCTAGTAGGACTTACAGGTTCTGGAAAAACAACTATCGTTAATCTTATTCTTAAATTCTACGAGATACAAAAAGGGGAGATACTTTTTGATGGGGTCGACATTAGAGAACTCGCCCCCGATTTTTTAAGAGCTAATGTCTCTACTGTATTCCAGGACCACTTTCTCTTTGGAAAGAACTTGAATGATGATTTATCTAATGGGGAAGTATTTGCAAGGGTTACAGATACTGAAGACCTTTTAAACTCCGATGTGCATTCTATCTCCTCCGGTGAGAAGCAAATTGTCTCCTTAGGGATAGCGTTTTCAAAGGATGCGAGTTTTCTGATTCTTGACGAAGCTACATCGCACGTGGATGCTGAGATTGAGCTAAAGGTAAGAGAGTTGCTAAAAAATGATTCTCGAAAAAGAACGACAATAATAGTTGCCCACAGGCTTTCAAACGTGAGAGAGGCAGATAAAATCATAGTTATTCATAACGGTGAGGTTTTTGAGGTTGGAACTCACTATGAGCTTTTAATGAAAAGGGGAATCTACCATAATCTTTACAGGCTTCAGAACGAGATTCATCGCTCTTCTTCTCAAACTGAGTATGATACGGGGAATGGTGACAATGAAAGGTAAGCCATCTAATTTAAAAAATTAATGGAGATAAAAAGCCTAGGTTTCGTTTTTCAACGTTGTATCTTCCCTCAAGTAAAGGATTTTTTCAAACTATATTGATTATACTTGTTGTTTGATTTAAAATCCATTGCACTTAAATATTGAATAACGATTAACTTATCCAAAAAATGAGGATTACAACTTTATGAGATTATTACTTATCAATCCGAGATTTCCTGAAAGTTTCTGGAGCTTTAAATGGGCAATTGATAAAATTTTGCCAAACAAAAGAACTACACA
>JAKEHC010000085.1 GCA_022615255.1 Candidatus Dadabacteria bacterium
CCTCATATTCAGCGAAAAGTTTCCATCCTTTGTCCTGATTGTAAATCCATCCCCTGGTTTTTTGTAACTAACTTCTACCTTATTGTACCAGGCATCCTTTTGTTCAGCTTTTATCTCCTCTATTATCTTTTCCTTCTCAGCCTCCTTTTTAACCTCTAAATCCTGAATCTGCTGCTGAAGCTCTTCTATTTGCTTTTGGTTCTGCTTTTGCATTTCCTCAATCTGTTTTTTGAGCGCTTTTATCTGCTCACTCGTACTTTCCGCCTTAGTGTCCGTGACGAAAGGCAGTGTCAGAAACACACTAACAATAACAATCAATGCCATTCTGAATAATCTCATCACTTCATCCCTCCTTTTAAGAATTTTCAAAGGAAGATTAGTGGAGAAAAATGAATTTATTATTAAGGAATCATTAAAGTATTGTTAAGGAAATGATAAAAGATTGAATATTGATTGAGTTCTTAAGAACGGATCCTTGGACGATTCGGTAAGGCTGGTTTAAAACCTGCCTTACTTGGATTAAGAAAAAATATCCTTTATAAAAATCACCTTCTCCCTGGATGGTCCAATGGAGAGAATCCAGATTGGAATGCCCGTTGTTTCTTCTATTCTGTCTAAATAAAGGCGTGCATTAGAGGGAAGAGAAGAAATATCCTTTACGTTATGTAGTTCCTTTTGCCAACCATCCATCTCCTCAAAGACAGGGGTGCAATGTTTAAGAACCTCTGTGCTAGAGGGAAATTCGGTAAGCAATTCCCCTTTATATCTATAGCCAACTGAGATTTTTATCTTATCTAAACTAGAAAGAACATCGAGCTTTGTGATAGCAAGACCTGATACCCCATTTACCATTGCTGAATATCTTAATGCTACGGAATCAAACCATCCGCATCTCCTCGGTCTTCCCGTAGTCGAGCCGTACTCATTGCCTAACTCTCTCAGCTTTACACCCAGATCGCCCGATACCTCCGATGGAAAAGGTCCCTCACCAACCCTGGTTGTGTAAGCCTTTGCTACTCCCATAACGAGATCAATCTTAGTAGGGCTTACGCCTGTCCCCGTACATGCCCCCCCCGCCCCTGCGTTCGAGGATGTAACATAAGGATAAGTGCCAAAATCCACATCAAGTAGCGCCCCTTGTGCCCCTTCAAATAGAATACTCTTCCCCTGAGATATAGCGTCGTTAAGAACCTTGGAAGTATCCGTAACAAACGGTTTGAGTTTTTTACCATATGCCGTGTAATCCTCGTAAATTCTATCAAAGTCAAGGGGATTTCTTTCAAAAACCCTTGTGATATAAATATTTCTTTCTTCAAGCGTTGCCTTTAGTCTTACTGAAAAGCTCTCAGGGTCAATAAGATCTGAAAACCTTATCCCCCTCCTTGCCGCTTTGTCTTCATATACAGGACCTATTCCTCTTCCGGTAGTGCCTATTTTACTAGAACCCATTCTCTCTTCACGCGCAATGTCAATCTCCTTATGATAAGGCATGACTATGTGAGCGCCATCGCTCAGTTTCAGGTTGTCCTCATCCACCTTATATCCCAGGGATTTTATTGTTTCAATTTCCTCTAATAAAACCTTCGGGTCTACTACCACGCCATTTCCTATTACAGATAGTTTCCCCTCACGAAGAATCCCGGATGGGATATGATGTAAAACCAGGGTCTCACCATCGGTTACAATCGTATGCCCTGCATTGCTACCCCCCTGGTATCTTGCAACAACGTGAACACTTTCAGAGATAAGGTCAACGATTCTACCCTTGCCCTCATCCCCCCATTGTGTGCCAACCACAACTATATTTGGCAAGCTCAGATATCCCCCTTATAATTTCTCCAAAGTAGGAGCCTCAAAATCAAATGCTACTAAGGAGCTCCTCAAGATTTGAAAATTCCTTACTCAACCCTGTCCGTGACTCAATTAATCGTAATCTCCTAGGGGTCTCTACAAAGATAACCCCAGAGCTATTTAAACTCTGGCTCTCTTTAATTCTCATCGCTCGCAGGTTCGCATCCGCTTTAAGCTCAAGGATAACCTTAAAACCACCGGCTCTAAGCAATTCGGCTACCCGAATAGCCTCACGCCTCAGACTCAGTTTATTTGGAATAACAACAAAATGATTCTTATTATCTTCCGAGTAGATACTTGAAACATCCAGAACCGACTCGATATCTACCGCAAATCCAGTTGCAGCGCATTTGTATCCATATTTCTCTATGAGTTCGTCATACCTCCCACCGATGATAAGAGGAGACGGCACGCGCGGTGATACCACCTCAAACGTTACGCCTGTATAATAATTAAACCCCCTGATCTCCCCCAAGTCTACATTAATATCACACCCCACTTTAAACTCGTCTACTACTTTTAAGACTTCTTCTAATTCCTTTACATATTTTCTAATAATACTATTCTTTTTAGCCCTGCTTAGAATATCCTTACTTCCGTAAAGCTCCGGAAGGGATAATATAACCCTCTTTACTGTCTTAGGGATAGAGGCTTTCGAGATTGCTTTCTCAAGTGCCTCGTGATCTTTTTTTTTAAGTGCTTCCTCTATTTCCTTCCTTACATTTCCAGTTTTTCTAAGGAGGAATCTCAGAAACCCCGTATGACCGATGTCCAAAACGAGTTGTTTTATTCCTAGCTTCTCAAGCGACCTAACGGCAAGCGCTATAATCTCGCCGTCGGCTTCAGGTGATGGAAGCCCCATAAGCTCGCATCCCACCTGAAAGATTTCTCTTTCCTTTCCGCTTCCCTTTTCTTCATACCTGATTACCCTTCCATTATAAGAGAGCCTGAGGGGTCCAGCGTGTTCTCTTAGCTGAGTTGCAACCATTCTCCCTACTTGGGGTGTTATATCCGGTCTCAGCGCTACGACATCACCCGTCGACGGGTCAACAAACTTTAAAATTTTATCCTTTAGATCATCCCCAAGCCCAACTGAAATAGTATCAAGGGACTCAAAAAAGGGTGTGATTACTCTTCTATACCCCCAGCGTGTAAACTCTTCCAGAAGACATTCTTCAACCCTTCTAATCTCTTCCGCCCTATCAGGGGGAAAATCCCTCACCCCTTGAGGCAAACTAAAACGCTCAAGCATTAAAGCACTACCTGTGTTACAGATATTATGTTTGGAAGACCGCTTATTTCCTCTATAACCCCCTCTGGAATGGGGGAATCCACATTTATAAAAGCTATGGCTCTGCCCCCGACACTTTCACGCCCAAGGTGCATTTGGGCGATATTTACGCCCCTTTTTCCTAGCAGCGTTCCCATACCCCCAATGAATCCAGGCTTGTCGTAATTCTCGCTTACCAAGAGATAACCCTGGGGTATAACGTCGAGTGAATAACCATTGACCCTTACGAATCTTGGCTCTTCACGTCCGAAAATAGTTCCTGAAACATGCTTCTCCCCCAAATTCGTCTTCACCCTTATAGAGATCAAGCTCGTAAAATCCTCAGACTTTGATGACTTCGACTCTACTATTCTTATTCCCCTTTCTCTAGCGACAAACGGTGCATTTACATAATTTACCGTAATATCCATAATCGGCGAAAGAAAGCCCTTAAGCGCAGCAATAGTAAGAGGAGCAAGGTCAAATCCCGCCACCTCGCCGCTATATTCAATATAGATTTCTTCAACACCACTTCGGCAAAGCTGCCCCTGAAAGCTTCCGAGCTTCTCCGCAAGCACTATGTAGGGCTTCATTATCTTCATTAGCTCAAAGCTTATTGAAGGCATATTCACTGCGTTTCTTACAGCGCCATTTTTAAAAAAGTCAACGATCTGCTCGGCTATTGCCACTGAGACCTTAGTCTGTGCCTCCTCTGTAGAAGCGCCAAGGTGAGGCGTGAAAACCATCTCATCAAGCTTAAAAAGCGGATTGTCCTTTTCAGGCGGTTCTTTTTCAAAAACATCCAGCGCCGCCTCACTCACTATTCCTGACTTTATCGCTTCATACAGGTCGTGCTCATTTACAATACCACCCCTTGCGCAGTTAATTATAATTACTCCCTTTCTCATTCGTGAAAACGTTTCCTTTCTAATGAGATTCCTCGTCTCGGGTGTAAGAGGAGTGTGGACTGTAATAATGTCAGCCGTCTCAAGAAGTTCATTAAAAGAAACCAATTCCACTCCGAACTTTACAGCGGCTTCCTGAGTAAGAAAGGGGTCGTATGCGATGACCTTCATCTTTAGTCCTACCGCCCTATCTGCTACCAGCCTCCCAATATTGCCAAGCCCTACAACCCCTAGGATTTTTCCAAAAAGCTCCTTTCCCTTAAATTTTTCCCTCTCCCACTGCCCG
>JAKEHC010000086.1 GCA_022615255.1 Candidatus Dadabacteria bacterium
AAAAATAGCTTCAAGATATTTATAAACCTCGTGTGCAGGGTGAAATGGATCTAACAAAGCCTTAGCAAGCTTATAGAAATCTAGACCAACAATCTTCGGTAGGGAGATGTGATGTAATATTGACAGGATTAAAACGATAGCAAAAAACGATGCAAAGGGCTTAAGGGATATAAATGTAACCCTTGAACCCTTTGCAAATTCCAAGATATAAAAGACTATCATTCTAATTAATACCCATACTGTTAGGAAAAAGAGACTAAAAGGGTGTGCCGTATAGGATAAGAAAAGCAAGCAAAAAAGAAGGAACAAATTGCTTTTATTAAGAACGATAATGCATTCCTCAAACACCATAATTGTAACCACAGCAAATGGCACTGAAAAAAGAAAGCCAATAAATCCCCAATAGAACGCACCAGAATACAAGGATAATGATGCGAACAAAGTGAGAAAAAGTGACAAAGAAATTCCAAGTATGTATGTAAGCGCTCCCCCTTCATAAACATATTTTTTAAGTGCATGGATCAATTTTAATCCCACTAGAACTGAAAATATGAATTGTAAAAGAAATATTGATAATGAGGGAAGCGCCTTTGGTGTAAATCCAATGAGCTCTGATAAGAAGAATAAAGGGGCATTTATAAAGTAAAAAAACTTATATGCAGGTATAAAAACAAGCTCCCATCCGGGATTCTTACCCTGTACAGTCTCTATTACAGCTTTTACCATCGCCCAGTGATTGGGACCGTCCAAAGAGGGCAGAAAAATCTTTCCAGATGCCGGAATATATGCTAGAAATGTAATTAATACGCATCCCAAAAAACCGATTCCGTAATACTTGACCCAGGATAATCTACTACCTACCAAGAGTTTTTTCATATTACTAGTTTGTTTCTGTCAAAATCTTTTCAATAAATAAGAGAAATATCCAATATTCAGTTTTTAGTTATTTTCTATTCCGGTTCTTTTATAAAATCATAAGCAAGAGCCTAAATGATTATCTCTTTTAAAGACAGGAATTTCAAATGCAAAGTAAATAATCAATGTTTATTGATAATTAACTTAATAACGTTAATACAAATAAACTATGTCAGTTATACAAATAAGCCATTTAGATACAATTGACCTATAGGGCTAACTTGTGTATTTTAAAACCTCATTCAAATTTAATTAAGTATTTTCATCTCAGTGTTTGACTTATATGGGAAACAAACTAAGGTTTAAGCCCTTAGGGTTCTTAGAGCATTCCTTATCTTTTATCCACAAATTCACAAAGGATGCAAGTAAAGATACTGTTAATTCTATTCTTCTATACGTGATTATTACATTAATAATTACGCTACTTAGACGGTTTCTTCCGGATTATGCCCTTCCAATTGCGGCTTTATTGTTTTTCTCAGCGCCTTATTTAATGAAAAGTAAGGTGACAGGTCTTAAGTGGAATCTATATGGTTTGTTATTAGGGATCGTAGTATCGGTTGTTATTCTTTCTATTTATGTGGTTGTTGTGAATAAGCCGCTCCAATTCAGCAGGGTCTCCTACGACCTCTTCATCTCAGAGTTTTTCCTTGTGGCTTTGCCGGAGGAGGTTTTTTTTCGGAGCTACCTTCAGGAAAAGATAGGGAATAATTTAAGAGGGGTGTTAATAGTGAGCTTGCTCTTTGCTATTGCCCATTTTGTTGTCATATGCGTTGGCGGGGGGTATAGTGGAGTTGGTTGTTTAAAAACCCTTCTTACATTCTTTCCTTCAATTATTATGGGCTTCATGTATGCAAGGTCAGGAACTCTTTGGGGAAGCATAACATTCCATTATCTTTCAAATGTTATCTTTAAAGCTACCGGTGGATTGTAATTAATATAGAGACGCATCGCAATGCGTTTCTACCTGTGATCTACCCAAAGGGTAGTACACCAGTCTTGCTGGTGAGCTGTAAATCCAGTGTCGCGAGCAAGACTCGTGACCTTCCCACCCCCATCAAGTAGAGAATAAGGAAGCCAGAGGGAGAGAAATAATCCCTCTGACTTTTTAATTTGCTTTGTAGAGATACGCCATGGCGTGTCTCTACTGCTTTCTTGATAAGGTTTTTGTAAGTATTATACTTAGAAGGCTGATGGACACTATTAGGGTAGGGTTAGGACAGATTGACGTAACTGTTGGCGATTTAGTTGGGAATCTAAAAAAGATTCTCCATTACATAGAAGAGGCAAAGAATCTTGGTGTGGATATTTTGTGCTTTCCTGAGCTAGCTGTTACCGGCTACCCTCCTGAAGACCTGTTACTTAAGCCGAGTTTTATCGAGGATAATTTAGATGCTCTCGACAGGATTCGAGAAGCCACAGAGGGTTTGACGGTAATCGTTGGCTTTGTAGACAGAAAGGAGGATATATATAACGCAGCCGCTATAATCAACAATAAAAGTTTGGTTGATGTATACCACAAGCGTTATCTTCCTAACTACGGTGTTTTTGATGAAAACAGGTATTTTCAATCGGGGTTTCGCGCCCCGGTTTACAGGCTGGGTAGTGTCATATTCGGCGTAAATGTCTGCGAGGACATCTGGTATCCGGAAGACCCAACAAGGGAGCAGGTTCTATTAGGCGATGCTCAGATAATTATAAATATCTCTTCTTCTCCTTATTACGCCTCGAAGGTCAAGTCGAGGGAGCGAATGCTTTCCGTAAGGGCGTCTGATTACTCGGTGATAGTGGTCTATTGTAACCTGGTAGGCGGTCAGGATGAACTTGTGTTTGATGGACATAGTGTTGTAATAGGTGAGCGAGGCGAAGTGATTGCCCGCGCTTCAGGGTTTAAGGAAGAGCTACTTCTAGCGGACATCAATCCGGGTAGGGTGTTTCGGTCATCGCTTCACGATCCGAGAAAGAGGAAGGAGAAACAGGCGCTTTGGCATGAAACTAAGCAGGCAGAGGTTATTGAAATTAGCGAGGAAGAACCCTTAAAAAATTCCCGACATCGTATTACCCCTAAGGTAGAGGAGGTTCTAGGTGTGGAAGAAGAGGTATTCCGCGCTTTGGTGCTTGGAACTAGGGACTATGTTACGAAGAATGGTTTTAAGAAGGTTGTAGTAGGTTTAAGCGGTGGGATTGACTCAGCTCTTGTTGCGGTGATCGCTGTCGAAGCGCTAGGAAACGAGAACGTTATCGGAGTATCGATGCCTTCTAGGTATACCTCCCGAGGAAGTATAGCGGATGCTGAAAAAATCTCTGAGAACCTGGGAATTGAACTTATTACCGTTCCCATCGAGAAGCCATTTAGCGCCTATCTCGATTTGTTTTCTAAAGTATTTAGCGGCAAAGCGGAGGATGTAACTGAGGAAAACATGCAGGCAAGGATACGTGGCAATATTCTCATGGCGCTTTCTAATAAATTCGGGTGGCTTGTACTTACGACAGGTAATAAGAGTGAGACAAGCGTCGGCTACTGCACCTTATATGGAGATATGGCTGGAGGGTTTGCCGTGATAAAAGACTTGCCAAAGACCTTTGTTTATCATCTGGTAGAATTTTATAACAATTGGAAGGGAAAACAAATTACCCCCAAAACTGTGATAGAAAAACCCCCCTCAGCAGAGCTAAGGCCGAATCAGAAGGATGCCGATTCGCTCCCCCCATATGAGATTCTTGACCCAATACTAAAGGCATACGTAGAAGACGATTTAAGCATAGAGGAAATCATCTCCTTAGGGTTTGATGAAAAAGTGGTAAAGAAGGTAATAAAATTAGTTGATCTAAACGAGTACAAGCGGAGACAAGCCGCTCCGGGCATAAAGATTACTGTAAGAGCCTTTGGAAAAGACCGTCGCTTTCCTATAACAAACCAGTATAGGGAATGAGGTTAGCCTATGAATCACGATAAATACCATTTTCAAAACAAATACGGTAAAAATTATCGATGACAAGTTTGCCGCTTCTTTGTCCTACTCTATGCTTAGTCTATTTATAGAGTGTCTAAAATATCGCCTCGTTAGGAGAGCTCTAGCGGTGACTAAGTGAATTGAGATACATCCTTAAGCTTTAAAGCTTCACCAAAAAGATCTAAAGTAAAATTATTACCTTCCGTTGGTTTTGTTCTGATCCTTATTTGCCCCAGAGTTTGGTTATACTGTTTAATCTTAATCCCACTTTCCCTGATTGTTTTTTCAACTGTCGACGGCCTTGTCCTACTCTTTCTCCAACGAGGAATGGCAGTTACATATGCGTTTTCTGTCCTGCTGCAAATTCTTGTAACATCGTTTTTGGTTGGAAGATAAACGTTACCTTTTGCGAAAGGGGTTAATACTGCAATTGGCTTCGAATTGAGCATTTCTGTCCAGACATCTTGAAGGTCAGCATTTTTAGAACCATGGTGAGGGATTTTGAATAAAGAGGCTTTCTTAATCGGACGTGATTGAGAATTAACAATCTTAGTCCAGCCCGTTTGGGCATTTCCAATTTCTTCCAAGTCAGAGCCCAGTAAAATGCAAAGATCGCCAATTATGATCAACAATACAACAGATAAATGGTTTGGTGAAATTTCTAAAACGCGCCTTTTTGTTGTTTTTTCCTTTGGAATTAGATTTGCAATTTCTATTTTAGTTAACAGAACAGAATAGTCAGATGGAGATAAAGAATGAATTTCACAAGGTAACCCTAATGCTGAATTTTCAGGCAAAATTCTTTTTAAGCATCTATCCTCAATTGCAAAACTCGGGATTCTTTGAGGTTTGTATCCTATCAAAGTCTGAAGGATTTTGTAAAATTCAGCCACTCCAGAGCTTGTCATCATAGAGCGTTTTCCACATGCACTTACAAGCGTTAAGAACTCATTCGATTTAAGCGCCTCAGAACATATAAAATCTGCAGACTTGCATTCTTCAACAATAAATCCAAGGCCACGAATATGGTCATCATGCCAATGTGTTGCTATTATATGCCTAACAGATCTTTCAGTATTAACACCAATATTTTTTAGATAAGTTAAAGTATATGGTTGTTTCGAGTCTGGATCAATGCAGGAATCTATTATTATCCAGCAATTATTTCCTAAGTGACATAGTATACTTTCCCCATATCCAGGGCCAAAAATCGATATTTCAACTTCATCAAGGGATGGTGCAGAATACATTTATTCCCATTTAAGTGATTTTCCGATCTCTTCAGCTTCTTTTTTGGCTTCTTTTATTTCAGACTGACTCCATGCGGGTAAACGCCTAAAGCGGATAATTGAAGTACGTTTTCGTTGCCCATTACTTTCATCTTCATAGCCTATGTTCCAATAGAAAATTGCACCTGGAACTACTAAGTCCAAATCCTCTATGGAAACTTCTTCTAATGGAATCTCTGCTTGTTCATCAGCCCCTGGTGCGGTTAAGTCAACTAATTTTGCAAGAAAATAATCTTTCATAACTTCGATTACATTACCTTCCCACTTCTGAAGAGATAAAAAATAGTCGGGTTTATATGGCTTTGTTTCAATTATAGTTATGAATTCTATTCCTTTCTCTGGAACAATATGGGTTTCTTTGGTAATATCAGAGTTCACGTATTTTTCCTCTGATTCAAGAGGTATTTTTGTTAGATATGAACGAACTGTCTCCCTCGGTAGTTCTTTACTAAAGTCTCTATCTATTATCAATCGAGATCGCTTTTTAGCAGAACTTAATTGATTTCCAGCTATTGTTTCTTCCGGTGTAACACTTTTTTTGAGTGAAGTTAAACTCATTGACTCTCCAACAATATTGTTTTAATAATTTCTTTACTTCTATTGCAAGATTCATCCCAAACATTTTCTAAAATGTTGATAATTTCATCAGCACCAAGTGTATTTTCAGGATCTTTTGCCTCGAAATGGTCGTTAACTTGAAAAAACACTCCTGGGTCTGGGAGGGTTCGTATCGATGGTTCAACTGTAATTCGAATATAACCTTTAAAGTTATCGGGGCGGATATCCTCTATTGTCAAACTACGCATACCAGGCTTTGTTAATATTTTTTTCCAGTATTCCTTAGGAGCTAATTTGTCTCCGAATCTATGCCATTCTTCTGTAGAATCCATGAGAAAATGTCTATTATGATTAATTCCCATCATTTTTATGGGTGTATGTCGTAGTATTTTGAATGTTCCAACTATTAAATCTCTCAGTATCTCATAGTATGCTTCTTGAGCGGTTTCAGCACTCAATCTTTCACGTGTTACATTAAAGGAGAGCCAATCTTTAACATTAAAAGCAACAATATCAGAATGAATAATCTGAATATCAGCTGTTTCAAATTCATTTTTTCTAATCAGTCCTTCCATTCCGAACCAAGCTGGCTGAAATATTTTAGGGTTAAAATCTCCAACCAAAACTATAGAGAGACCTTATATCTTGGGATTTTCCTGAACCATTTAAAGAACTTTTATACTATAGTTTGATATCGTATTTCTTCATTATGACCTATATTACTTTATATACTTGTCAAGAGTTAGAATTAAGTTCTCGAAATTTTGCTTGGTTAGCTTGTTATTCTCGCCTTTCTATATTAATTATAGTAGCATTCATTAGTATACTCAATCTCTGCTAAATAGGTTAGTCCAGTGAGGAGATAATAAGCATTACACTTTTCCATCAGGGCAGTTGGGTTGATCCCATTAAGTAGCGGTCGCACTCACGTGCGGCGCCGCGTCCTTCGTTAATAGCCCACACCACCAGGCTTTGACCGCGGCGCATGTCGCCTGCGGTAAAGATGCCTTTTATGTTTGTTGCAAACCTCCCATACTCAGCCTTGGCATTTGAACGTTCGTCAAGCTCAACGCCAAGCTGAGTGAGTAGTGTATTCTCGGGGCCAAGAAAACCCAGGGCAAGGAGCACTAACTCGGCAGGCCATAGCTTCTCTGTACCCGGGATTTCCCTATAGACAGGGCGTCCGTTGTCGCCCTTATGCCATTCAATCTGCACAGTGTGCAGCTCTTTGACATTGCCCTTGTTATCTCCTACAAAACTTTTAGTCATCATAGAATATTTCCTCGGATCGCTTCCAAACACGGCGGCTGCTTCCTTTTGGCCATAGTCGAGGAAATAGACTTTAGGCCATTCAGGCCAGGGGTTTTCAGGCGCGCGCTCTCTCGGAGGCTGTGGAAGAATCTCAAACTGTGTTAGGCTCTTGCATCCCATGCGCATCGCGGTGGCAACGCAGTCTGTGCCTGTATCGCCGCCTCCAAGGACAATCACATGTTTATCTTTAGCCGAGATGTAGTTTCCATCCTGAAGATTACTGTCAAGAAGACTCTTGATACTTTTGTGCAGAAACTCCATGGCGAAATGAATGCCTTTAAGCTCTCGACCCGGAATAGGGAGGTCACGCGGTTTGGTGGCTCCTCCGCATAAAACCACGGCATCGAATTCCTTAATGAATTTATCGGCGGGATAATCCTTTCCGACTTCGGTATTTGTTATGAACTTGATTCCTTCTTTAACTAAGAGGTCAATGCGGCGCTCTACTACCTTTTTGTCGAGATGTGGATTAGGGATGCCGTACATAAGCAGTCCCCCAATACGGTCATCGCGCTCAAAAGCAGTTACCGAGTGCCCTGCCTTGTTGAGCTGAGCTGCGCAAGCAAGGCCTGCGGGACCAGAGCCTACGATGGCTACTTTCTTCCCAGTGCGTTTGGCAGGCGGCTCCGGCACCACCCATCCCTCTTCAAACCCCTTGTCAATGATTGCGCATTCTATGTTCTTAATCGTAACCGGAGGCTCGTTTATTCCGAGAACACAGGCCGCCTCACATGGCGCAGGGCAGATCCTGCCTGTGAACTCCGGGAAATTGTTGGTTTTGTGCAAACGATCGAGCGCTTCTCTCCAAAGCCCACGGTAGACCAGGTCGTTCCAGTCAGGGATAAGGTTGTTAATGGGACAGCCGGATGTCATTCCGCTCAGCATGATTCCGGTATGGCAGAAGGGTACGCCGCAGTCCATACACCGCGCCCCCTGCACTTTTAGCTTCTTTTCAGGAAGGTGTAGGTGAAATTCAAGCCAATCGTGAATCCGTTCGGAAGGCGGACGTTCTTCCGGAAGCTCACGAGTATATTCCATAAATCCGGTAGGCTTACCCATTTTATTTACCTTAATTTATTATACCTAGTTATTAAAAAGAACATGAGGGCGGGTTTATGTCAAATCCCTCATACAATAGCTAACCTGTAAAATTCTTATAGCCCTAGCGGGGTTAGAAAACCCCGCCTTCTATGAAAAAACAGTGCAAGTAAAATTGTAAAAATTCTAGCTCAGCCTTCTATCCGTGCC
>JAKEHC010000009.1 GCA_022615255.1 Candidatus Dadabacteria bacterium
GAGGCAACCAAGCTCAAAAAAGAGACAGGGATAATCCCTGGGCTCGCCGCTTTGCTCGTGGGGAATAATCCAGCGTCTCAAATCTATGTGAGAAACAAGAGAAAAGCCTGTGAAGAGGTTGGGATATATTCAGAAGAATATAGACTCCCTGAAGAAACTTCTGAAAACGATTTACTTTCACTTATTGAAAAACTGAATCAAGATAAAAAAATCCATGGAATACTAGTCCAGCTTCCTCTTCCGAAAGAGATTAACGAGGCAAAGATCCTAAAAACAGTCTCTCCATCAAAGGATATTGATGGATTTCATCCCGAAAATGTGGGGCTTTTAGTCGAAGGAAATCCCAGATTTATCCCTTGTACTCCTTATGGTGTAATCAAACTGCTAGATTACTACGGCATAGAAATACAGGGTAAAGAGGCTGTTGTTGTAGGAAGGAGCAATATTGTGGGGAAACCAGTTTCCCTCCTTCTTCTCCATCGCCATGCAACAGTTACAATCTGTCACTCTCGAACAAAAAGGCTCGAGGATGTCACAAATAGGGCGGATATTTTAGTAGCGGCAATAGGACGTGCAAAACTCATTAAAGAAAACATGGTGAAGGCAGGTGCAATTGTAATCGATGTAGGGATAAACCGCCTCCCAGACGGAAAGCTTGTAGGCGATGTGGATTTTGAGAACGTTCATGAGAAGGTATCGTTTATTACACCGGTACCAGGGGGAGTAGGTCCAATGACAATAGCAATGCTTCTCTGGAATACACTCTCATCCGCAAAAAACTCGACCTTAGTGCCTTAATGTCCTTTAGTCTAAACACGCCACTAAAAATATATCGAACCCTAATGATCAATCTCTGGCTCTCATTGCAATCTTATCAATATAGTCGTTCAAATGATAATCAATCCACTTTTTATACTGTAAGCGTAATCTTCAAATAGTTTCATTTCCCTTCATATGGTTTCACTTCCCCTCACTAAAACATTCGCAATTAAGCCTAAACTATATGGGGGATATGCCCAATACGTCCGCAATCCTTAACCTGGTAATGCTCTATCCTAGAAAGTCCGCGACAAGTTGAACCCTGCTGCTTAATCCAAGCTTTTTATATACGTTATTTAAATGAGACTTTACCGTTTTCTCGCTTATAAAAAGCCTATCAGAAATTTGCTTGTTAGAATATCCCTGGATAATAAGCTTTACTATTTCCTCCTGCCTTTTAGTAAGGCTCGGCTTTTGTAATCCAGAGCTTCCTTTTTTTGAAGGCAAAAGTCGAGTTAAGATTTTTGTTATTATTTCGATCTCTCCCCATACCTCGTCTTTACTAACAGCGTTAACTGCCTGAATAAACTGATCTGTGTTGGACGTATCTGTTAAATATCCTCGTACACCTAAGGATATAGTATTCATAATAAAGTCTTCGTCAAATTCATGCAGTAATAAAATCAACTTTGTCATAGGACACCTATCACAGATTGAGCTTAAAATCTCCAAAATGTTTGGGTTAGGCTGGGCCGTATCAACCAGCAAAACATCTGTCTTATTTCGCTCAACGATTGGCAATACATCCTGGTAATTAGAAATCTCATCTATTATCTCTATGTATTTTTCAGACTCAAGCAACTTGCGTACCCCCTGACGAATGATAGAGGAAGGGGTTACAACTGTCATTTTAATTCTGGGCTTTTCAAAATCATTGGTTATTCTTGACTCAAATTTTTGAGGTTTTGGCATTTCAATCTCAGCTTGTTTATAATCCGTTACGTCACGGAATACAAAAACGACGCCCCTGATTTTTCCCAAATCATCCCTGATAGGAGCAGCACTTAAATCTAAAAGGGTTTCTCTTTCGTCCTTGGAAATTAGAATCGAATGGCTTTTTGGACTGGAAACGATGGTTTCGAGAATCGCCTTTGTTACGAGATTCTCAACTACAGCACGTGTTTCTTGTTTTAATATATGAAACACTTCTCCCAAATCTTTACCAATAGCCTCTTCCCATTTCCATCCAGTCAGTGATTCTGCAACCACATTCATATAGGTAATCGATCCTTTTGTATCGGTAAGTATTACAGCATCGCTTATGCTCTTGAGTGTTATAGCAAACCAATTTTTCTCCTCTTTTAGCTTCTTCTCTATTTCATGCTTATAAAGCGCTATCTGGATAGCAGAGTGCAATTCTTTTACATGAAATGGTTTTAGTATATATCCAAACGGCTCTGTTATCTTGGCTCGCTGAATTGTGCTTTCATCGGCATAGGCAGTAAGATACACTACAGGAATATTAAAAAGGGTATTAATCTCTCTAGCAGCCTGAATACCGTCTATATCCCCTTTTAAAACGATGTCCATGAGGACTAAATCCGGCTGTGTTTCAGCCGCCTTCCTAATAGCTTCCTCACCTGAAGAAACAATATTAACAACGGTGTATCCCAACCTTTTCAACCTGTTTTGTATATCCTTTGCAACTATGCTTTCATCCTCAACAATCATTACTTTGGTCGTATGTTTACTCTCTGTTGCAAGTTGTTCCTCCATAGCAGACTCATCCTCCTTTTGTATACGCTCTAACTCACAAATAATAAACTAGCATTTATCCCCGATACTAAAAAACAACTGCATAATACCTAATGATAGAACCTAATCTTAAAGGTAGTACCATTTCTCCTATTAAGCCTTATAACACCTCCAATTTGATTTGTTAAAGCATTTACTAATTGAAGACCTAATGATTTTGTATTTCTGAAGTTCAAATCCTTAGGGAAGCCAACCCCGTTATCGCTTACGGTCAGGGTGTATATATGATTATTATTATCACCCTTAAGACTGATATCCGGGCGAAAATCGATGCGGATTTCGCCCCTCTTGCGTCTTCGAAACGCGTGTTTTAATGAATTTGAGATAAGTTCATTTATTATCAAACCGCAAGGAATAGCCGTATTAACATCGAGTACTAAATCCTGCACATTTACCTTGAGCTCAATTGAATTCGGTGTTACCCCATATGATTGAAACAAATAATTCCCCAATTTGCGTATGTATTCAGCAAAGTCAATCCTTGCCAAGTCTTTGGATTGATATAACTGTTCATGTATGCGTGCAATCGCTCTTACGCGGTTCTGGGTTTCATGAAACAACTCAAGAGTCCTCTTGCCGTTAACATACTGAGATTGGAGGTCAAGAAGGCTAGAAATGATCTGTAAATTATTTTTGACACGGTGGTGAATTTCTCTGAGTAATACCTCTTTCTCCTCCAACGACGCTTGTATTTGCTTCTCCGCCAGCTTGCGCTCGGTGACGTCTTCTGAGATTCCCAAAAGATAACGAGGTTTACTGTCCGAGTCCATAATTGGCAATTTCTTGGTATGCAGTATTCTTACACCCTTATTCGTTGTATGTATCGGCTCCTCAGGGATATCCTCGAGTTTGCCTCCCTCCAGCACCTCACGGTCTTTAAATGTGAAGAAATCCGCTTCCTCTTTCGGGAAAAAATCATAGTCGGTTCTCCCGATTAGATTATCTCTTGAATAGCCAAGTAGTTCCTCACCCGCCCTGTTGAAGCTTACGAACCTTAGGTCCTTTGCGTCTTTGACAAATATCATGTCAGGAATGTTCTCAACGAGGGAGTCGAGAAATGACTGGGTCTGTCGTATTTCCTCCTCCGCCCTCTTTCGCTCGGCAATCTCTCTTCTGAGCTCCTCATTCATGTCAGATAATTCCTGTGTTCTTTCCCATACACGTTGTTCCAGTTCTGCTTTAGCATTTCTCAGAGCCTTTGCTTGCTTTGCGTTGTTAATAGCTATCTCTATTTGTTGAGCAACTATCTCTAACAGCTTTAACTCATCTTCGTCAAAGGCGCTCTTTTTCAAAGAATTTATGTTTATACTCCCGACAGTCTCGCCTTCAAATCGTATAGGCATAGCCGCATAGCTCTTCGTTCCCACTTCCCTCCCTGCTGAGCCGATAAATGTGTCTTGATCAACGTCCGGGCAATACAGAGGCTTTCCCTCGATTACCGTTTTCCAAGTGAAACCTTTGGGATAGGGGATTCTTCCTACCTTTTTAATAAACGTTTCAGAATAGCCTCTGTAAGACTTAATAACTGCTTCTCGACCTTCTACAAAATAGATTGAAACATTATCAGCACCGTCTATATTTTTACTCATAGCTTCAACTGCATTTTCAAGGACATCTTCTAGATTAATAGACTGATGGACGCTTCTTGTTACAGTACTGATGATCGTCTCGTAACGATTTTTCTTGGATAGGTGGTTAAGGCTTTCTTTAAGCGCCAACTCAGCCTGTTTGCGTTCCGTTATGTCTTCTACTACGGCCATGCCACCGATAATGTTACCGCTCACGTCAGAGAGGGGAGAGAGTCGAATTGACACCCACAAATTAGCTTCAACATTCGTTGCTCTGTAATAACCTTCGTATACAGCGGAATGACCCTCGAATACCCTTTCCATCAAGGGTGAAACACATTGGTCTTTTAGTCTTCGTACATCTACTCCTATGATCTTGTCATAGGAGGATTTTAGAATTTGAACAAAGCGTTCGTTGCAATGGGTAATCTTGAAATCTCTGTCAAAGATGTATACCCCAACAGGTGACTGATCAAAAAGAGTGCGGTAGCGCTCTTCTGATTGTCGTAGGGACTCCGCCCGTTTTGCGTTATTTATCGCAATCTCAATTTGTTGTGCTACAATCTCTAAAAGCCTTAAATCCTCTTCCTCAAAGGCATCACTCTTGAACGAATGAATATTAATACAACCTACAGTCTTGCCTTCAAAGTTAATTGGCATGGATAGATAGCTTTTAGTCCCTACCTCTCTCCCAGCCGGACCAATAACCGTATCCTGGTCTACATCCGGACAATATCTTGGCTTGCCATCTATGATTACCTTCCAGGTAAACCCCTTCGGATATGGGATCCTTCTTATCCGCTCAACAAACCAATCAGGATGCCCCCTATAAGCCTTCAGAACCGCCTCATCCCCTTCTACAAAGAAAATCGAAATGTGTTCCGCTCCTTCAATGTTTATACTCATTGCATCAACAGCGTTTTCCAAGACATCCTGAAGATTGATTGACTGATGCACACTACGGGTCACAGCACTTATGATTGTCTCGTACCTGCTCTTTTTGGATAAGTGGGCAAGGTTTTCCCTAAGTGCTCCCTCTGCCCTCTTGCGGTCCGTTATATCAATATCCATACAAATGAAATTTTTCCCCCCACCTTTAGCGGATATGGGGAATATTGTGGATAAAGCAACACCTTCAATCCCTTCTCCGTTTATGAATTTCCACTCACTTGGCCCATAGGGCTTATTTGTTTCGTTTACGAGCTTAAGAATTGAATTGAATCTATCGGAGGAACCCTCATCAAGGATTAACTGGTCAAGGGTTTTGCCCAATGCTTCCTCCTCTTTCAAAGCAAATATATCCTCTGAAGCTTTATTCCAATATAAAACCCTTCCTTCTGAATCATAACCTTGTATAGCCACATTTGGTGTATTGTTAAATATAGCACTTAATCTTTCTTCACTTTCTCGAAGTGCCTCTTCTGCCCTCTTGCGGTCTGTTATGTCACGTGCGATACCCAATACTCCGATAACCTCTCCGTCTTTAATCTGTGGCGTGCCTACAGCCTCAATAACCAGATATTCACCTGATTTAGATAAAACACGAAGCTCAAATTGAGATATTGTCTCTCCATTTATAACCTGCTGATACTTTTCCATAACTCTTGGCAGGTCATCAGGGTGTACAAAAAACATAAACGGCTGACCAATAACCTCACTGTGTAACCAACCTGTTATCTTTTCCGACGCGCGGTTTAGTGAAGTTACCTCCCCCTCAGGGGAAACGCTAAAAATGATTTCAGGAGCAGTTTCAATAAGACTACGATAACGCTCCTCGCTCTCCCTGAGTGTCTCAGCCTGCTTCGCATTGTTAATAGCTATCTCTATTTGCTGTGCTATGACTCCCAGTAAACTCAACTCTTCTTCATTAAAAGCATTTTTCTTTGAAAAAGAATTTACACCTATAGCCCCTACTGTCTTGCCTTCGTTGTAAATTGGCATAGACACATAGCTTTTTGTTCCCCCTTCCCTTCCAGCCAAGCCAATAACCGTATCCTGGTCTACGTCTGGGCAATATCTGGGTTTCCCCTCTATGATTGTCTTCCAGATAAACCCTTTTGGATATGGTATTTTTTTTAATTTTTCAATAAACTGAATATGTTGCCCTGCATAAGCTCTTAAAACCGCCTCCTCACCTTCGACTAGGTAAATCCCAACATTGTCTACGCCATCAATATTTTTACTCATTGCTTCAACGGCGTTTTCCAGCACATCTTGAAGATTGATTGATTGATGAACACTCCTGGTAACAGTGCTAATGATAGTTTCGTAACGATTCTTTTTGGATAACTCTTTATATAGCTTTGCCTTTGCTATGGCTATAGCAATCTGATCCCCAAGAGCAGAAAGCAAATTTACCTCCCTTTCATCAAACTTACGCTCTTTATAACTTAAAAACCAAATAACACCTATTACCTTTTCCTCTAGAAGTATAGGGATGCCCAAAACAGCGTGGTGCCCTAGGTCTCTACCAGCAGGCCCTACATCTGGGTCTTTTTGAATATCTTCAACATTCAGCATCATGCCCGTATTAATCACCTTCCATGTTACTCCCTTAGGATATGGTATCCTTCCTGCCCTTTTTATGTAATCCTCAGAAACATTTCTAGAGGCTTGGAGAACAGCTTCCTTTTTATCCTCATCCACCAAATAAATCATTGCCATATCCACATTTTCCATACCAATAATCTTATCTAAGGCAACGTTATAAATTTCCTCTAGGTCAAGGTGTTGATGTACTAATTGAGTAATAATATTTAATATTTCTAGGTCCTTATTTCTCTCATCTAAGTCTTTATAGAGAACACTAAGTTTATCCGCCTGACTTTTTGTTTCTTCATAGAGCCTTGAGTTTTCTATTGCGATTGTAGCATGATTTGCAAGGGAGGTAAGTAGATCTATTTTATCCTTATCAAATGCATATGGTTCTGCCGAATAGGTAAGTAATAGCCCTTTTATCTCCTGCTTAAGAACGAGTGGCACGATAGCCACTGATATTATTCCTCTTTTAATAAGCTCCGTTCGCCATATTTTTGGTGCGTCAATCCTTAAGTCATTTGCGACTATTGGGGCTTTAGTGCGAAGGCATTCCCCACCCCTTCCGGTTCCCCACATATTTTCAGGGTCAGGGCTAATCTGAATTACATCCCTCAAACCCTCGTCATCACCACCGGCTACAGCCTTAGGAACACAGTAATCACCCTCGGGGAGTGCTATAATTGAGAATCTCGAACCCATAAGACGGTTAGCATTTTCCACAACCTCCTGAAGAACGCTCCTGTAATCCAGTTTTGAAGTAATAGCCTGAGATACCAACTGTAAAGCTTCTATCCTTTTTCTTTGATTAAATTCTCTTTCGTATAGTCTTGCCTTGGCTATGGCAGTTGCTATTTGATTCCCAATAGATACAAGCAGTGCTTCCTCACGCCTGTCAAATAAGTATTCCCTGTAGCTAAGAAGCCATATTACTCCGATGGTTTTTCTCTCGAGGCTTATAGGGATTCCCAGCATGCTCCGAAATCCGAGGTCCCGCCCTGCGGGTCCGACATCAGGGTCTTCCCTAGCGTTTTTAACATTCACTATATTTCCCGTGTTTATGACCTTCCAGGTTACACCCTTTGGGTATGGGATTCGCCCAGCCCTTTTGATAAAATCATCAGGGAAATTTCTATGGTCCTGCATAAATGCTTCATTCTTTGCTTCATCAACCAAATAAATACAGGCTAGGTCAACGTTATCAAGTTCTATAACTTTATCCAATGCAATGTTGTAGATCTCTTTGAGATTAAGGGACTGATGTACTGCTTGAGTAATAATGTTTAGTATTTCCAAGTCCCTATTTCTTCTATTTAGTTCTTCCTCCGCCTGCTTGCGCTCGATGATCTCACCCAGTAACGCTTCGTTAGCTTTTGCCAACTCCGAAGTCCGTTCCTCAACACGCCTTTCTAACTCAGCGTGAGCCTTTTGGAGTGCCTCCTCGGCGCACTTCCGCCGCCTAGCCTCTAAAGCCAGAGAAACCATATCTGCAATGGAAGCCGCAAAATCCTGTTCCTCTGCCAGCCATTCTCTCATCTGTCCTCTATGCTCGTGGCACACAACCCCAACAACTCCTCCACCTATCCGAATCGGAACATCCATCATTGAAGTGATTCCGTATGGCTCTAAATATCCCTCCGTAAATTCATTAGTACGGGAGTCTGTGCAAGCATCATTCGCCGCCAGAGTACGGCTTTCTTCTAATGCCTGAAAATATCTTGGGTATCGCTTTGCCTCAAGCCTCAATCCTTTTTCGTGAAAATTTTCGCTCATTTTGTACAGGTCTTCGCAGATTATCTCAGAGTGGTCTTCATTAAAAAACCAAACACTCACCCGCTCAACGCCTAATGTTTTTGAATCCACCTCGGTTATTCTCTTGAGTGCTAAATCAAGGTTGGTGTTATCTATCTTCGCTAACTCAAGAAGTGCTGATTGATGGTAAATTATTTGCTCATTTCTTTTTCTGAGCTCGTCGTCTAAGTGCTTTCGATCTTTTATACCTTCGAAAATATAAAGACGCCCGGAGTAGCGACTATGACTGTCACTGATTTCTGAGGAAACGCCTCGTTCAGCAGTTCTATCGTTCACATCGTTATTTTCTTTTGTGGTTTGATTCTGGGCTATATATTCATCATCCATAACTTACCTCCCTATTGAGCCAGGAATCTACGGTAATCAAGGGTCGTACTGCTTCTTATTTGCCGGTATAGGGTAATCTTTTTTCTTATTCAAAAACCTCTTCGCTGATGAAACAAAGAAATCATGCAAACGTTCGTTATATTTTAAACCCACTTTAAAATCACTTCCTTCAGAGTTTCAGATACTATAATAGAACATTTCGATTACTAAAATCAAGTCATTATAATTAGTTAGCTACTTATGAATTAAAAACGATAATTGCGAATTATCATTTGTTTTCAGGTAGTTATATATGAATTCGGTCAGATTGTGAATATTTTGTGGATAAATTGTGGGTAATATTGTTCTAAGGCTGTTACTACGTTGTTAATTTGTGTGAATAAAATGTGGAAGAATTGTCTACTCTTAGCACCCGCTTGGTACACTTAAGTTCCTTCAGCAGTTCTAAAACAGTCCTCTTTAAAAGAGGATGTATAAAACCTGGTGCAATTTCAAATAGGGGTTGAAGAACAAAGCGTCTCATATGAGCTCTTGGATGTGGAACGGTGAGAGCCTCGGTTTCAATAATGAGATCGTCATAAGATATGATGTCCAAGTCGATTACCCTCGGCCCCCGTCTATCAAGTTGCTTCCTACCGACTGAATTCTCTAGAGACTTAAGAGAGGTTAGAAGTTCAAAGGGAGGGAGGGAGGTTTCGATCTTCGCCATACAGTTTATGAAGTCGGGCTGATCTTCCCTATCTACAGGCTCCGTTTCGTAAAAGGATGAGAGAGAAAGAATCTTTGCGAATGTAGAGATTCCCTCTATTCCTTTAATGCAGTTTTCAATCCTGTTTCCAAGATTTGAACCTATACCTATAAAGGCTATCGGCATTTTGATGCATATGGCTTAAAAAAAATATTTCACCCAAAAATCCATTAATATAAAAAAGCAAATATAATGTCGCTATAGGCGAAGTCCGTTTTGGTTATTTCCATGCAGGAATCAATCCTCCTTGCTCCCCTTGCAAATATGGAGCCCAAACGAGCGCAATTAGCCGCACCGAGATGTTTGATCTCTTGGGTCTAATCTCAACCGATTCTAGGCTTTCGAGTTGAGAATCGAATTTAGCAGCAATGTCTTCTGTCTCCGCTTTGAACTGCGCTTCTAGATCCGCATACTGTTTCTTCAAAACCTGCAAGGTGTCTTCGGCGCGGTCTATATCTTGAGACTCCTTCATTGTGCGGCCTACACCCCGCATAGCAGTCGTCGCCCTTCCCAACGTGGAAACGCCCACCCTCTTCTTTCCGAGAAAAGCGCCGAGTATGGTAGTGCCAAACGAGATTGCCGTTTGAATCTTCTGCTGTTTAGACTGCTCTTCCTCTCTAGCCACTGCCTGCTCCGCTCGACGAATGCGCTCCTGAATGCCTGAAAACTTAGCCGCATACCTTTGTCTGAGCCTTTCAGCTAATTGATCCCTCTCCTCACGGGAAGCCTCCTGAAGCCTTATCCTGAAATCCCGCTCTGATTCGTTCGGTTTAGAAATGGCCTTTAGACCCTGGTTTCTTAGCAGCTCAATTTTATGATTTTTGAAGAGCCAGTCGGCAAAAGAGCGGCTCCAAGTCCCATAGCTTTTCACCATGCCAGCCTCGCCCGGCAAGTCCATGTAGATTGCCTCATCAGCCGGGAATTTCTCCAGATCCGACTCTTTAAAAGATACCTCCATTGCCTGCTGCCAGTCTAGTGAACTTACATGCTGAGATAATTCCAGAAGATAGGAAGCATCCTGATCTGCGGCAATTCCAATCTTGGCATCCGCGTAATAAACCTTGCCGCAACCAAGAAGCATTGGTATATAGACCAGGTCGCCTGCGCTCGGCTGCGCTACCCGGACAGGTATAAAATATTGCGGCACCTCTGGAGGCAATATAGGACGGTCTTGCCTGCCCGAAGTAGGAGCTTCATCCTTAACTGCTTTAGTCACAGGTGGGGCTTGCTTTCCGGTCTCGGTGTGCCCGGGTTTCCGGGGGTCCATCAACATTTTTATCTGATCCCGGGTTAGCGGACCGCGAAGATAGGACATTGCCCACCTGCTCTCAAATATCTCAGGCTCCTCCTCATGAACGTTATTCATTAAGAAGATTCTGGTTGTCAAACTGGATAAGGTTTCTTCAATCTTCTTACGGTCAAAGCGCGCTCCGCTGTTCCCGCTTACGCCTTCAAGTCCGTCAAGAACGCGAGCCTTGTCCCGCTCTGTCTGCAAGCGGCCTATGAACCAAGTGCCTGTATTAGATAGTCCCTTATAGTCCAAATCCACCGGATTCTGAGTAGCAAGCAAAACCCCAACCCCGAAAGCACGCGCCTGCTTCAGCAATGTGAGAAGCGGTGTCTTGGATGGAGGATTGGCTACAGGCGGGAAATATCCAAATATCTCGTCCATATATATAATGGCGCGGAGGCTGTTCGTACCCGATTGACTGCGCATCCACCCCAGTATTTGTGTTAGAAGCAGTGAGACAAAAAACATCCTTTCAGCGTCATTCAGGTGTGATATAGAGAATATCGAAACCCGCGGCTTACTCTGTTGGGTGTAAAGAATTTGACCTATGTCAAGATCATCGCCCTCCATCCAGGCATTGAACCCCGGGGCTGCAAGCAGGTTGTTAACCATCATTGCAAATGAAAAACGATCTTTTGACGGAAAGAAGGACTCAAGCTCAAGAACACCCACCCGTGCCACAGGCGGTGTCTGAACCTGCTGAATGATGCCCGGAAGGTCAAGGTTCTTGCCCTGCCTCCAGGCTGAATCCAGAATGGTGGAGAGCAGTATATGCTCACGGCTCTGAATAGGATTCGCCTCCATGCCTAATAAGCCCAGCAAACTCGTTGCAGTTGTACTGATCCTCTCACGCATTAACTCGCTATCTTGGATTATCTTCTGGTCGGGAGCCGCAAAAGACGAAAGTATAGAGACAGAGAGCCCTGCGCTACTTCCCGGGGTATATACCGCGAAATCCGAAGCATTTCTAAGACGCTTGATACGCTCTCCATCCTGACCCCATTCTGCTAGCCCCCTCTTCCATAGCTCTGCCTGCTTGTTTGCGTACTCTTCGGGAGAAAACCCCTTACTCCGCGCATCGTCCTCGTTTATCCAGGGTCTAAAATCTTCACCCCTCAAATCAGGAAAGGTCAGCAGGAGATTTGAGAGGTCCCCCTTGGGGTCTATGACGATAGATGGAATACCGTCAATAGCCGCTTCCTCTAATAGACCGATGCATAATCCTGTTTTGCCGCTCCCTGTCATGCCAACACAGACAGCATGTGTAACGAGATCCTTAGAGTCATAAAGAACCAATCCTTCTTTTCGTCTTTTCTCATTAAGATCATACGGGCGTCCTAGATAAAAGACGCCTAATTTCTCAAAATCTTCCATAGCCTATTCTCCTTATACGCGATAAGCTACAACTAATGTCATCACAAAAGCTTTACTCTCACATGATATTCCAAATATCAAAGCAGAACTCGGTAAGATTTATGATCGTCTCAAGCTTCGTGATAATATATATTACTAGAACCCAAGATAATATTAAACCCTGGAGGTGATAACATGGCGGTCTTATCAGAGAAGGAAATAAGAGATAAGCTCAAAGGATTAGAGGGCTGGGAGCTAAAGGGAAACGAAATCTATAAAGTTTATAAGCATAAGACATTTAAAGATGCTATCGCTTTTGTTAATAAGGTATCAGACCTAGCAGAGGAAGCAAACCACCATCCTGACTTTCTAATTCAATACAATAAGGTTACCCTTACCCTTTCAACGCACAGCGAAGGTGGTGTAACTAACAACGACATTAACCTTGCAAAAAGGATCGATAGGGCAAAATAATTCAGGCTTGGCTTATGAATAGCGGTTCGTGGATAGAGCCACAAACCATGAATCATGACAGACGATTCACGATTTCTCTCCTTTTTCTATGACCTCATAATCCCCTTCCTTTAGTACAATGGTGCGATCGCCCTGTTCTGACGGCATGGTTTTTCTCTTCTTAAGTGGAATAAAGAGACGGAAAACTATATATCCAACCATAAAAGCCCCAAGGATAGCACCGATAAAAAGCCCCAGAATGGCAATTACAGCAAGTATAATGAATGCAAATAAAATTAGCGGAAGGATAGATAAAGGTGCTTTCCCCTTATAAAAATAAACGCTACGTTTCAAATTCATTTATTGCTATCTCCAACATTTTCGTATTTAAGTTCACCAGGATTTAACTCCAATCCTTTAAAATCTAAGGCTGCCGCGATTCCCTACGCGCCCTTCCGCAGCATTTCTTATATTTCTTTCCGCTCCCGCAGTGACATGGATCGTTTCTTCCGATTTTTCTCTCTCGCCTTATGGGCGCCTTTTTTTCCTCACCCTCTCCCCTGCTCAAAACCATACGCTGTTGTTCAAGTCTTCTTCTCTCGAGCCGCTCCATGTCAACCTCGCTTACAGGTTTTACCCTGAATAACTTTTCGCAAGCCTCTTCCCTGAAGCGATCCATCACCCCTGAAAACATCTCATAACCCTCCTTCTTGTATTCATACAGAGGGTCTTTTTGAGCATATCCCCTTAGCCCAATCCCTTCCCTCAAGTGGTCCATGCTGAGGAGGTGATCCTTCCAAAGGTAATCAAGCGTCTGAAGCATTATATACCTTTCCACGTGCCGGAGCGTTTCTTCACCTATCTGACCTTCCTTTTCCTCATAAGCAGTACGAACCTTCTCCCTCACAAGATCAACAACATCCTGACTCTTCAGCCCATTAAGAGAAAGCTCCTCGAAGTTAACATGGAGGTTGAAATCCCTAAATATAGCATCTCCGAGTCCCTTGAGATCCAATCCATCCGAATTCATTTTTTCAGGAACATAAATCGGAACGATCTCCCCCGACAACTCATCCACCATCTCATAAAGGCTCTCTTTAAGATTGCCTCCAGAAAGTATTTCCTTCCTCCTAGTGTAAACAACATCCCTTTGTGTGTTTAAAACGTCGTCATACTCAAGAAGATGCTTTCTAATATCAAAGTTTCTTGCCTCAACCCTTTTCTGAGCATTCTCTATGGATTTTGTAATCAGCTTATGCTCAATGGGCTCGCCCTCCTCCCACCCGAGCTTATCCATTATTCGAGAGATTCTGTCAGATGCAAAAAGCCTCATCAATTCATCTTCAAGCGAAACGTAAAAGCGGGAGGAACCCGGATCGCCCTGTCTTCCGGACCTACCCCTAAGCTGATTGTCTATTCGTCTTGCTTCATGCCGTTCAGTGCCGATTATGTGAAGACCACCTAGGTCAATAACCTTTTTCTTCTCATTTTCACAGATAGTTTTAGCATCAAGCATTGCTTCCTCAAATTGATGTGGTTCTGCCTCTTGTAACTCGACCTTGAATTTTCTTCGAACAATATCCCTTGCAAGAAACTCCGGGTTGCCACCAAGAATGATATCCGTTCCTCGACCTGCCATGTTAGTAGCAATGGTAACCGACCCGATTCTTCCCGCTTGAGCTATTATCTCGGCTTCTCTTTCATGCTGTTTTGCATTCAGAACCTGGTGATTAATCCTAAGTTTTTCAAGCATCTTGTTTAACTTCTCTGATTTATCGATAGAAGTAGTTCCAACAAGCACAGGTCTTCCGAGATTGTGCAGGTTTTTTATCTCATCAACGACGGCGTTAAACTTCTCACGCTCAGTTTTATAAACCGAATCGTTGTGATCAGCCCTTATCATCGGTTTATGTGTGGGTATGACCGCTACATCCAGCTTATAAATCTTTTTAAACTCGAGAGCCTCCGTGTCTGCGGTTCCTGTCATTCCAGCGAGCTTTCTGTACATTCTGAAATAGTTTTGAATCGTGATCGTCGCAAGTGTCTGGTTCTCGCTTTCTATCTCGACGCCTTCCTTTGCCTCAATCGCCTGATGAAGTCCGTCGCTCCATCTCCTTCCGGGCATGAGCCTTCCTGTGAATTCATCAACGATTATGACCTTTCTCTCTTTCACTATATAATCCACGTCATTTTGAAAGAGGTGATGCGCACGAAGCCCCTGAATCACGTGATGTAGAAGCTCAAGATGAAGGGGGTCATAAATGTTATTTACGCCGAGCACCTTCTCAACCTTCGTCGCGCCGTCTTCGGTAAGGGTTACCTGGCGGGTTTTTTCATCAACTGTAAAGTCAATCTCCTTCCTGAGCTTTCTTACGACATTGTCTATTTGAAAATAAAGCTGGGTGGATTCTTCCGAGGGGCCTGATATTATCAGAGGAGTTCTAGCCTCATCTATAAGAATGCTATCCACCTCGTCTACAATTGCGTAGCTGTGCTCTCTCTGAACGTAGTCTTCGAGGGAAAACTTCATGTTGTCACGAAGATAATCAAAACCAAATTCGTTATTAGTCCCGTATGTAGTGTCTGCCAGATAAGCCTCCTTCCTAGTGCACTCTACAAGCTTAGTTTTAAAGGCGGCGAGCGCCTCGAGGTTTCTCTCAGGGGGGAGATCAACACCAACATACTCATTAGGCCAGACACTAAGATTATTCTTAATCGCACGCTCAGCCCTTTCAGGGTCTTCCCATTCCACAAGATAAGAGATCTCATGATTTATAACCCCGACCTTGAGTCCAAGCAGTTTATAAATCGGACCCATCCATATCGCGTCGCGCCTGGCGAGGTAGTCATTCACCGTAATAAGATGAGAGCCAAAGCCCGATATACCGTTTAGGTAAAGGGGTAAAGCGGCGACAAGCGTTTTTCCTTCACCGGTTTTCATCTCCGCTATCTTCCCTTGATGAAGAACGATGCCGCCTATCACCTGGACATCAAAATGGCGCATTCCCA
>JAKEHC010000087.1 GCA_022615255.1 Candidatus Dadabacteria bacterium
AAGGTTGGCTTTGATAAACTTGGGCTTCATCTCTGGCCCAATTCCCTTAACATTATCTCAAGACCTTATGACGGTAGGCCGCCCTGTAACTACTGTAATGGTTGTTACCTTGGATGCATGATGCGGGCTAAAGGGAGTATGGATGTCACATTCCTACCAAAGGCTGAGGCTACGGGTAATGTAGAGATTAAGCCGGATTCCGTTGTAAGAGAGATTACAGTAAATAAAGAGGGTAAGGTTGATGGGGTTATATATTTTGATTCACAAAAAATGGAAAGAAGGCAGAAAGCTAAATTAATAGTTGTGTCGGCAAGCGCCCTCGAATCCCCACGGCTTCTTTTAAATTCAAAGTCGTCTCTTTTTCCTGATGGGCTTGCTAACAGAAGTGGTATGGTTGGAAGATTTTTTATGGAGACAATACTTTATAGTGCGAATGTCCTTTTCTCTGAACAGATAGATTCATATAAAGGACTTCAGATAGATAGCCGTGCATGGGATTATAACGAACCCAGAAAGGAGAATTCATTCGTTGGTGGAGTGGTATTCGGTGTTTCTGCGATTAATTTATTAGGACCACTCAGTTATGCACAAACCGTAGCTCCGGGATGGGGAAGTGAGCATAAGGATTTTATGAGGAAATACTTTGGGCATGGGGTCTATGTCTGGGCAATCGGTGAGCAACTTCCTCACGAAGACAATAAGATAACTATTGATCCTCAAGTAAGGGATTATTATGGTATTCCTGTTGCGAAGGTTACTACGAAGCTAAGCAATAATGACCTTGAGATGTTGTCATTCATGTCAAAAAAATGTAAGGAAATCATAGAAGCCGCGGGCGCAGAAGAAACAGTTAGTGAGTTCAGCACCTATGATTTCAGCGCTATTTCACATATGAGCGGTACGTGTAGAATGGGGAATAATCCAAATAGATCAGTTTTAAATCCATTCTGCCAGAGCCATGATATCAAAAACCTCTTTGTCATTGATGGTAGCTGTTTTGTTTCAGAAGGCGGAGGAGACAGTCCGTCTCTTACCATTATGGCAATAGCGCTAAGGGCGTCGGACTATATAATAAGCGAGGCAAAAAGTGGAAACCTCTAGCTTTATTTGCCAATAAGACCTTTAACCTCATTTTAACCTTAGTAAAAATTAGAATTAACTGACTATAGAGAAAGCAAGGATTCCTTTAGAAAGAGCAATTTGTTCTAGATAATGTCAGTTTGCTAGGCGTTAAAAATGAGTAATACCAAAACTTACCAGAAAAACCCTTTTGTTTACTGCACCGAGCTCGAGGTCGGCGCGACTCTATTGAATCTGGAGACAGGGTCTTACTATAAATTAAATGATACAAGCCTGAGAATTTGGCAGCTTTTAGATGAATTCTCAAATCCTTTAGACATCGCAAAAAAACTAGCAATTGAGTACAAAATAAGTATTGAGAAAGCTAAAACTGGTGTATTTAAGCTAATTAGAGAACTGGAAAAGGAGCAAATGATTTTGTCATACAAACCGCATAGCAAAGATAACCAAAACGAGCTCAAGCTGGTACTCACCGGGGATTCAATGATTACGAGAAGATTATCGGCTTATGATGAGGATGAATTTTTATCTATGATTGAGCTCATTAGAGGCGCAGATGTGGCATTTACGAACCTAGAGGTTTTAATTCATAGTTATGAGGGCTATCCATCTCCTGAAACTCAGGGAACATATATGGCGGCTGAGCCATTTATAGCCAATGAGCTTAAATGGGCTGGTTTCAATATAGTATCAAGGGCTAATAATCATGCTATGGATTACGGTATAGAAGGCTTACGAATGACATCAAAGATACTGAATGAGGTTAGTATAGTCCATGCTGGTGTTGGTGAGAATTTAGCTTTGGCAAGAGCGCCGGCATACCTTGAGACAAAAAGCGGCAGGGTGGCTCTAATATCATGCTCATCAACATTTCCCCCATCTTACAAAGCTGGCGGTCAAAGGCAAGATATTAAAGGTAGGCCAGGTATTAATCCTATCCGTTATTACACAGAATATATAGTTGACACGCAATTTATGAATGAGATTAAAAGAATAAGCTCAATACTGAAGCTTCGCTCATCGGAATCAGAGGAATCATTTAAATTCCTGGGAAATAAATTCATAATAGGGGACTCACCTCAGATTATTACGACTCCGGATGAATCGGATCTACATGGAAATATTGAATCGATTAGGGAAGCTAGAAGGCAAGCAGACCTGGTATTAGTTTCCCACCACGCCCATGAAGGAGGTGGAGACATTGAACTACCTTCTAAGTTTATTATTGAATTTGCAAGGGCATCCATTGATGCAGGCGCAGATGTTTTCATTGGTCATGGTCCGCATGTATTGCGAGGGATGGAGATTTATAAAAACAAGCCGATATTCTACAGTCTTGGTAACTTCGTTTTCCAGAGTGAGACCATTAGGTTTCATCCCGCTGAGGAATTTGAGGATTATGGACTTGAAAGTAATTCTCGACTGGCAGAGCTATATTATGCCAATAAGAAAAAAGATAAAAACAAGACCAGGTTTTATACTAACCCAATCTACTGGGTGAGTGTTCTGCCACAACTTACTTTTAGAAATGGAATACTAAACGAAATAAAACTATTCCCCATTTCACTAGGGTTTGGTAAACACATAAACATGCGAGGGCGCCCAATGCTTGCCAATAATGCATTGAGCAAAAAGATAATAATTCGTGTAAATCAGCTCTCTTTACCTTTTGGCGTTACAATCTTATATGAAAATGGAGCTGGTTTAGTGAAAATCAGGTAATTCAAGTTGAAAAAATCTATGTCAATAACCAGTTCATGAAACAAAATAATTTTTATTGTAGGGTCGAACCTAAGTGTTCGCCCAGCACGATTGTAAGGGCAACCCTTGCAGTTGCCTAAAAATTGCTCTCCTGCTGGGTTTTATGAAATATGGATAATCATGTGTGGTATGAGCGGTTTTAGCCCTCCAAATTTCTCTTCACGAAAATGTAGCGGAGGACTTTAGTCCTCCAGGTGTTATGGAAACCTGAAGGTTTCCGCTACAGTACCCTTAATATGGCAAAATAAAGGTTTCCGCTACATTATTACCATAAAAAACAGTATGACTTTATTTCTTCAAAATCAGGTCATTAAAAACCCTAAGAAATAACCTTGCCCATACAGAAATAAGTGGCACTACTATAATCGTTAAAAAAAATTATTGACATTTAGCTAACGATTTTATAATATTTCTACAAAGTTAAAATGAGGAGGATAAGGTGAAAAGAATAAATAAGGAGCCTAAAGCGAGCAGGAAAGAGGAGAAGGTAGAGCTAAAGAAGCCGAAGAAGGAGTTTAGGATAGAGATTGTAAAGGTCGGAAAACTGGATGAGAGTACAACAGGTCGGCCGCCACAGAAATGCTATGATTGCGTAGACAGCGATCGTGCTGTCAAGGAGAACTTTTCACCTATAGACAGACGTGAAATACTGGCTCGCCTTGTTAATATTTCAGTTGAATCCTGGAATTACAAGTTCCAAAGCCCTGATATACGCCATATCGGTCCGATGGCTCAGGATTTTGCTTCCGCCTTCGGTGTCGGTGAAGACGACAAGCATATCAATATGGTTGATGCCTTTGGGGTAGCATTGGCTTCGATTCAAGCCCTATATGAGATGGTACAGGAGAAAGACGCTAAGATTTCTGCCCTTGAGAAGCAATTGAACGAGTTGCTTGCCCTATAAAGCTAAATCAGTAATTCCATTCGTTTAAACAGAGGGGCGGGGATAATCCCACCTTTTCTTTTTGCAAGATTCACTTCAAATTATGCAGTTTTGCACTGACTATAAAAAATTATTGACAATTAGTTAAAGATTCAATAACGTTTGTTAAAAGCTAACAAAAAGGAGGGTTCAAGTAAATGAAAACGAAAAAAGAGGAGACAAAATCGAAAAGAGATGAGGGAAAGGTAGAGGTAAAGAATCCGAAAAAGGAGTTTAAGATAGAGATTGTAAAAGTCGGTAAATTGGATGAGAATACAAGTGGTGTTCCTATGCCGGTGTGCCAATATGATTGCAGAAGCGACCGCAACATCAAAGAGAACTTTGCCCTTGTAGATAGACATCAAATCCTCGCTCATCTTGCGACCATGCCTGTTGAATCATGGAACTACAAGTTCCAAAGCCCTGATATACGCCATATCGGTCCGATGGCTCAGGACTTTGCTTCCGCTTTCGGTGTCGGTGAAGACGAAAAGCATATCAATATGGTTGATGCCTTCGGTGTAGCTTTAGCTTCAATCCAGGCGCTGTATGAGATGATACAGGATAGAGACGCCAAAATATCAGCGCTTGAAGAGCGGTTGAGAGGACTATAGAGTAAGGGAAATTGGCTACATCAAGCTTTTATTCCAAACTTGGATTATTTGTAGAGCCGAGTTTTTTTGACGGTAGGGTGTGCAACAGGCTTAGATCAGAAGCCGAAAAAGCAGAAGGCTTCTCATCTAGGGTAATTGAAAAAGGGCTCGCTGTTATAGATGAAAATATACGCAGGTCTAAATCATTAAACGTTTCTGATAACACGATTTCCTATGTAAAAGAGCGCTTGCTTTCTATCAAACCAAGTATTGAAGCGTACTTTAATTCTCCACTTGAAGGCTGTCAAGAGCCTCGGTTTTTGGTATATAAAGAAGGAGACTTCTTTCACCCACATAAAGACAACTATGGCCAGGAGGAGTCACCCAAATCAGTTATAGAGCGTAAGGTTTCCGCGGTTATATTCCTGAACTCTGAAACTGAAAAACCTGAAAGAAATTCTTATGTAGGGGGCGGCTTAACTTTCTACAAGTTAACAAAGATACCGCATTTCAATACTAATGGCTTTCGGATTATTGGTAAAAAGGGAATGTTAATCGCTTTTCGATCAAATACTCTCCATGAAGTTACTGCTGTTAAAAATGGTGAACGCTACAGCATTGTATCCTGGTTTTATTAATCTTAAGTTATAAGCACTTATAAGTTGATTTTGGCTTTAACATAGAGGTCAATAAACAATTAGTGAAAAGGACTAACTCCAAGTGCCATATAGAAATTGCAAGAGGGATTGACTATTTATTAAAGGTTCACTAACATTTAGCCAAATCTTAAAGAAGGAGGTTGAGAGTAAAGTGAAACGGAAAAGTTTGGAGCCAAAACAGGAAAAGAGGGATAAGGAGCATGTAAAGAGAGAAAAGCCTAAGAAGGAGTTTAAGATAGAGATTGAAAAGGTGGGGAAATTAGAGGAGAATACGGCTGGTCTTTTAAAATGCTATCAGTGTGAGCTGTAGTAATCCGTGAAAGCGCGACAATAGCTATAAAGGTTTAACTATTGGTATAATTAGGTACGTAGTTTGAACTTGTTAACTTTTATAAAAAGGCGGGGTTATTTCTACCCCGATATTTGTCAGCATGGGATCTTAATATTTAAGCATCGAATCTAGAAGTTAGCTAATATTTTTCGCCTTTCTTGGGAACTATTTGAGGAGCAAGCCTTTTGAGATGTGTTAAAGTTTCCATCGTAAAATGAATTTCTCCTCTAACGTTAATGGCTAACATACCCATTCCATCGCAAAACCAAACATTCGTAACCTTATCGCGGAGGGATGACTTACTTCTGTTTATGATTCTTCTCGCGTGTATGCTCATTCTGACTGGCTACCGCCTTCGTGTGTATTTTCAAGTCACGGTAATGGAGGTAAGCGTTATCCGTTTCGCCCCTAACGGTGTGAAAGAGGTCTTGCCGACACCGAGGCAATTCCAGCGTATTCCGATACCCGTCAAACCACCGCCAGTTGTGTTGGAGATGCTGGAGCGTCGTATACGAAGATATATGCACTCGTCCTCTCTTTTGACTAAGGCTGAGCCCGGAACACGTTTTGAGTGGCAAATCCGTTATGCCTTTAATTCTACACGTCTGGACAGTCAGCGTGTACTCGTATTTGAAACTGATGATGTCCATTGATTATAGTTTGGTAAGCCGATTAGAACGATTCATATTTGCTTCTGTTAGCCCGACATACGCAGGTGTGTTCCGAATTGTCCTAGCCTTAATGCTAGCCGCAGTGTTCTGGCCTCGAAGGGGGTTATCACTCGAAGGGTACTCGATTCCTGGGTTACTCTATTTTTTTGAGCATATATCATTTCCTTATTGGTTTTTTACCTTCGCTTTGCTGATCTTGTATGGTACTGGATTAAGGCCCAGGCTACTAGGCGCCATTCTTGTTGTGCTTCTTTTGCCGTTGTCTTTTCAAACTGGTCTGCATGCAAGCTGCCAGCTTCTCTTATTTACCTTGCTTTTCTTCTCACTTCTTCGTAGTAACGCTGGACTTAGCCTCTGGACAGGGAAAGCGGAATCCCACCCTGTATCAGTCGGACCCATGTGGCCCATCCGTCTTATTCAACTGCAACTTTCTGTTATGTACGGGGTTAATGCAGTAGCCAAGACGACACCGGAGTACCTTAGTGGACAGGTACTCATGGGTATGTCAAAGATGCTTCCTAACTTTGTAGTAAACCTCTCAGACGGTTACCTTCATCTAGGTCCATTGGCTATACCTGTAACACTATTAGCAATTGCTTCTGTAATGACTGAATACATACTTGCCATTGGGTTTTGGTTCCCTCGTTTTAGGATTGCCACAGCCGTGTTAGGTGTGTTTTTTCATATCGTCTTAAAATTTATGATAAGAGTCGGCATGTTAGATTGGACTTCCATATTCCTTTATTTGGCTTTCTTGCTACCATTTGACCGCCCTCATATTAGTGAGATACCGGAGAAGAAAAAAGGACATTCTGAACCCGACTATATACCTACAACACCCAAGGCTTAAGATGTGGTCAAATCTTGATTAACACCTTTCCTTGGAGGAGTTGGGGGAGTTAGGCTCTTGATTTTATACTTCTTTAATTGAGTAAACTCCTTGACAATGTTTTCGATGGAAATAATGTAGTGGCGACCTTTAGGTCGCCAGAGAAACTTGGAGGTCTTAAGACCTCCGCTACACGAGCGATCAGGTCGCGTCAAGATGACGCTCCTACAAAGTCTCTGTGATCTGCGGCTAAAAATAGAGGAGAAAAAAAGTGAAGACTATAGGGGAGAGGATTAAAAAGGGGATATCTGACGTAGTTGAGGCAACTGTGAACAGACCAAAAGCTCTCATGCAAAGCTCTATTTCCTGCAAAACGATTGCAAAACGAAAATGCAAAACGAAAAACCACTCCTAATTAACCGTAACTATTCAGAAAATACTGATAATGAAAAGTCGTTTTGCAAAA